>JAURLW010000015.1 GCA_030831005.1 Bacteroidota bacterium | reverse complement strand
TGTAACTTTCCTGTCGGATATTTTATAGCATAAGCTTGCGATGCTATGAGCAATGAGGATAATACAATTGAAATTCTCATACGAATGGTTTATTAATTAGTAAAAGGTTTAAAGTCTATAATATATTCCCACGATGGCTTTGTCTGAATGGTAGATTCATGTTGCCAAAGTTGTTCGGGCTGTTTTTTAAGTTGATAATCTCCTGTATCCCACTTGCCATTCTTATTGGCATCTTCAAAAATAATGAAACTGTACTTCCCCGGATCCAAATATTTAAATTGAAAACGCGTTTGATCTATGGACAATTGTTTCCATAACTTATCTTGGTAAAAAATTTGCAGCTTAGCATTTCTATTAAAAAAGGTATCGGAAATTTGAATATTGAGTTGCGCGTAATCATCTTCTCTTTTAGTCTTAAATTTATAAATAGCCGCTGCAGACTTTCTACCTAAAGAATCTTCAAACAAACCTTTAAGCAAGCGCAATTCATAGTTGGTTTCTGGGAGCCAATGTGTATTTAACACAAACTGCAAATGGCTTGCGGTATCTTGCTGGAGTTCAAAATCTGTTTCTACAAAAGCAGCTGCACTATCTCTACTAAGTAATAATTGTTGCTTGTTTACTTTTAATGCCTTGGCAGAAACACCCACGATAAGCGGTGCATTTAAATCTTGCACTCGTTTTGTGCGATCACTCGTGTCAACAAAAACTGTTGTTATAAATGCTTTTTTATTATCCGCAGTAGATGGCGGTGGTATCATAGTCGGCTTTTTGGAATTAGCTGATTCTTCTTCTTTGAACAAACGTAAAACTAAGGGACCTTTATGGTTTGCTGGATTTACTAAAGATTGAAGAAAGGCAAACTTCTCACCTTTATCTATAGCGCCATTACTATTGGCGTCTTTTAAAGCTACTACAGCATAAGCATGTGCCGATAAGCCATCGAACTTGAAACGCGCAGAAGGATTAAGCTTTGTTTGATAAAAAGGTTTAGCCGAAAAGATGGAACTATCTCTATCAAAATTAAATAGCAAAACAATGGCTGTGGTATCCGGAATACCGGTTGCAGCATCCCAAACACTGCCCGACAATTGTAAACTATCAAAATAAGAGCCAGAAGAAAAAAGAAAAGCATTGCGCTGATAAACGTTTCCTTCGTTAAGATCTTTTATGGCATTGCCAAAATGCAAACGATAGGTAGTATTGGGTAATAATACGGAATCGGGCCATGCAACAGTAATTTTTTTATAGGTATAGGAAACGGTAAGTGGAGCATCTATACTCGGACTCATAGTAATTTCCTTTTGGGCATCAGCTACCGTAATGTATTCATCGAACTGCAAACTCAACTGATTAGGCTTCACAGACAATAAAGAGTCTTTCAAGGATTGCGAGACAAGCTTAGGTGGCAGGATATCCTTCTCGCCACCATCAGGCGGAACTATATTAGCACATGCTGCCATAAATAGCCAGCAAATACTCATTCCCCATCTATTAAACCTAATTTTCATTTCCTTTCAAAAATAGCAGTAATTATCTATATTTTTAACATTCAAACCACTAAAAATGAAGTAATTTCACTTAAAATTATCCTAACCATTTATTAAATCTAACTCAATGAGAATCTTACTTATGGGCTTTTTATTTTCTTTATTTAGCAAGTCTACGGACGCACAACCAATTCCAAAATCTATCTATGATTTTAAAGTAAAAGCATTAGACGAAAGTGTTATTAATTTTGCTTCCTTTAAAGGCAAAAAAATATTGATAGTAAATACGGCATCAAAATGCGGATATACACCTCAATATAAAAACTTAGAAGCTTTGCATCAGCGCTATAAAGACCAATTAGTGATTGTAGGTTTTCCAGCTAATAATTTCTTGTGGCAAGAACCTGGCGACAATGCTACAATTGCAGAGTTCTGTCAGAAAAACTACGGTGTTAGTTTTGTGATGGCTGCTAAAATAAGTGTAAAAGGCAATGATATGGCGCCTATTTACCAATGGCTCACTCAAAAGAAATATAATCATGTTGAAAATAGCAGTGTAAAATGGAATTTTCAGAAATACTTGTTAGATGAAAAAGGGAATCTAATTCAAATGTTCAGTCCAGGTGTAGATCCATTAGATGCAGCAATTATTCAAGCAATTGAGAAATAAAAAAAGAGGCTTAACAGCCTCTTTTTTGGTACTATTAACTTTTAGGGAATTTCTTTTTATTTCCTGTTCCTTGAAGCGGAAGCTTTTTATTTTTTAATTTTTCTTGTTCCCAAATATATAAGGCTACTTGAGCCGCTACTTCTTGAGTAGCTACATCCTCGCTTTGCAAAAACTCACTTTTAAAGTAGGTATCTATAAATTTGGTATCAAAATTGCCCTTAGAAAAAGCATCTGTATGAATAGCCCATTTACCAAAAGGCAAAGTAGTTTGAATGCCTTTAATATGATACTCATCTATAGCTCTACTCATTTTTTGTATCGCTTCATTACGCGTAGGAGCATGCACAATTAACTTAGCTATCATTGGATCATAATAAATAGGAATAGCCTGACCTTGCTCATAACCATCATCAACACGCACTCCAGGTCCTTTTGGCACAGTATACAATTCTAACTTACCCGTATCCGGCAAGAAATTATTATAAGGATCTTCTGCACAAACACGTAGCTCAATAGCGTGCCCATTTATAGCTAAATCTTCTTGCTTAAATGACAACACTTCGCCTCGAGCAACTTCTATTTGTGCTTTAACTAAATCTATACCCGTAATCATCTCCGTTACACAATGTTCAACTTGTAAGCGCGTATTCATTTCTAAGAAATAGAAATTTAATTGCTCATCTACTAAAAACTCTACCGTACCTGCACCATAGTAGCCACAGGCTTTTGCAACAGCAACAGCACATGTGCCCATTGCTTCTCTAATTGAAGAGGTTAAACAAGAAGAAGGTGCTTCTTCAATTAATTTTTGATGGCGTCGTTGGATAGAACATTCGCGTTCAAACAAATACACATAATTTCCATGTTGATCACCCATCAATTGAATTTCAATATGTTTAGGCGCTGCTACATATTTTTCTATAAATACATCATCATTACCAAAAGCACTTAGGGCTTCACTTTTAGCCAATTGCATTTGTTCTGCTAATTCTGCTTCTGAATTTACAACACGCATACCTTTACCACCACCGCCAGCAGATGCTTTAATTAAAATGGGATACCCAATGCCAGCAGCAATTGCAATCGCCTCTTCTACACTTTGTAAAGGATCTTCTGTACCCGGCACCATTGGTACACCAAATTTCTTAGCCGCTTGCTTAGCAGAAATTTTACTACCCATAATCTCAATGGACTGGGCTGAAGGACCAATAAAAATTAAACCTGCATCTGAAACTGCCTTTGAAAATTGTGCATTTTCGCTCAAGAATCCGTAGCCAGGGTGAATGGCATCTGCATTACACTCTTTAGCAACCTGAATTATTTTATCCGCCAACAAATACGATTGCGAAGAAGCTGCAGGACCAATACAATAGGCTTCATCTGCAAAACGAACAAAAGGCATAGCTCTATCTGCTTCTGAATAAACAGCTACAGTTTTGATGTTCATTTCTTTAGCTGTACGCATAATACGTAACGCAATTTCTCCTCTATTGGCAACAAGAATTTTATTCATACAATGAAACTAATTAAGAATTTAAAGAACTGCCTTTGCCAAATTTAACAAACATGTTTAAATACAATACTCTCGACAAACGCATTGTTATGGGTTGTAAAAGCAATACGATGCTAATACTTGAACCCAGCGCATAAAAGAAACTATTGTCTTTGTAGGACAATCCAAATATTAAATGATAGGATACAAAAGATATGGCAAGCATAGCAACCGATAAAGCATAACTTACATAACCAGTGCCATAATAAAAACCAGGCTCAATCTCCATTTTTTGATGGCATACGCTACAATGCTCTGGCATCATCAATAATCCTTTTAATGGGAAGATACTTTTTTGAGTAAACATAGCACCCTTTCTGCAATTAGGACAACGCATTTTAATTATAGAAAGTATATGAGAAGGTGTGGTGTTGGGCATAGCATTAAATTTACGCAAAGATACAAATCATTTGCTTTCTCTTTTAGGTATTTATTCTTCCATTTGCTTATGGAAAAACTCCCATACAACACGTGCTTTGGCACTTCCAACCGCCAAAGCCAATTCTCGTTGAGTAAGTTGTTTTATTTTGGTTACCGATTTGAAGGATTGCAAAAGCGCCTCAATGGTCTTGGAACCAATACCCGGAATTGCTTCTAATTCGTTTTTAAACACACCCTTACTTCTTGTGTTTCTATGGAAGGTAATACCATAGCGATGCACTTCATCTCTAATAGCTCTAATCAATAAGTGCTCAGGGGCATCATAAGGCAATTGTAAGGGCACTTGATCATTAGGAAAAAATATGGATTCTTCTCTCTTTGCTAATCCCACTACCGTGAGTTTACCCATTAAATCTAATTTTTCAAGCGATGCAATGGCAGCACTCAATTGCCCTTTACCACCATCAATTATGACTAATTGAGGCAATGGCGCTTGCTCCTCTAATAAGCGTTTGTATCGCCTATAAACAATTTCGCTCATTGAAGCAAAATCATTGATACCCTCTACTGCTTTAATATGAAATCTTCGGTAATCTTTTTTAGAAGCTACTCCATTTTTAAAACAAACCATAGCGGCTACAGGAAAAGAACCTTGAAAATTAGAATTATCAAAACACTCAATATGCACAGGCAATTCTTTTAATTTCAACGAGGATTGCATTAAATGCAAGGTCTCCATAGGTTGCTTTATGCCGGCACCTAATACCAATGCATCTTTCTTTTTTATTTCATTTAAGAATGCAATGGTATTTTTTATACTTAAGTCTAATAACGCTTTCTTATCACCCGATTTAGGGACTAAAACGTTTACCTCTTCAACAGTAATAAAAGGTATGGGTGCAATAATCGTAGTAGCATTACTTTGAAATAAGGTTCGCATTTGCAATGCACATTGCGATAAAATATCTTCTTCAGTCTCCTCAAACTGCGCCGTCAATTGTATCGATTTAGCATACAAGATAGCACCAGCTGCTACCATCATATAATTAACAAATACTTGATCTCCATCGCGCATTAAAGAAATTACATCTACATTGCCAATATTAGGATTTACAACCGTAGATTTTGTTTGATAACGTTGTAAAGCTTCTATTTTAGATTTTAAAATAGCTGCTTGTTCGTATTTCATAGCCGCAGACAATTGCTGCATCTCTTGCTTTAAATCTTTAATAACTTGTTGCACATCTCCCTTAAGCACCTTTCTAATATGCTGAATATAATGCTCATAATCGCTTTCTGATTGAAAGCCTTCGCATGGACCTTTACAATTTCCTAAATGATATTCTAAGCAAACCTTATATTTTTTCTTAGCTAAAGATGCTGGCGATAAATTGAGATTGCAAGAACGGATAGGTAAATTCTCTTTTAACAAATCGACTAAAGCCCTAGCCGTAACTACATCTGTAAATGGACCAATATATTCAGATCCATCTTTTGTATAACGACGCGTGAAATAAATGCGTGGAAATGCTTCTTTTTTAATTACGATATAAGGATAAGTTTTATCGTCCTTTAGTAAGATATTATAACGAGGCTGATAATGTTTGATTAATGAATTTTCTAACAATAAAGCATCGTGTTCGGTATGGGTAACTGTAAATTCAATCGTATGAATTTGATCTACCAATTTCTTGGTCTTATAATTATCATGATTTTTGGAGAAATAAGAGCGTACTCGTTTGTTGAGACTTTTTGCTTTGCCTACATAGATCAATTGATTTGCCTGATTGAAATACTTGTAGCAACCCGGTCCGGATGGAATAGCAGGAGCAATTTTAGCAAATTCTTCTTTCGTCATAATTACATAAATATATAACTCGTGGTGCTCTTTTGCGTAACTCCAGATGGCAAATAAAGTTCTTCTTGAATTTGTATGGTTTTAAGTGGCTTGTACAACAACTTCTGAACCAAATGCAAACCATTTCGTGTTTTGTTTGCTGTGATAAAAATAGATTTAATTTTCTTATTTAATAAATCTACCACTACTTGTAAAACTTGGGTTACCAATTGTTCATCTTTAGCTTCATAATACAATGTCATCGTTTGCATACTAGGATCTTGAAACGTATTGACTACGTATTTAGATCTGAAACTACTATCACTAATATCCGTATCCCAAAATTGCACAGCTATAGACCTCCAATTTAAATCTAAAGCAGAAACCATTTGTGTATCTATTCCTTTTGCATCTTCGGT
>JAURLW010000118.1 GCA_030831005.1 Bacteroidota bacterium | reverse complement strand
TTTGTGGGAATTGATCTTTTATAACTTCTAATTGATATTGAAGCGTATCTCTCGACACTTTATTTTTATTTAATAAAAGGATGGATAGCCGTTGCGACTGACTTGCTGTTTTACCAATGCTATAATGATCATCCGTACTTTTATAAACGAGTGCTCGTTCTGCAGACCATTGCCACCATACCGAGGATGCTGCTTGCACATCAAATTCATAATGTACTTGAGTGCCTTCAGGCACTTGCAAATCACTCCACGAAGTGCGATTCTCCTCTTTCTTACCTATATAGTTGGGAAACTTAAGACGCACACTCAGATTTTTTATATTAGAGAGCGGAAGCACCTTAAGCTGATAATTATCTGTTTCATAACCAGCAGCTAAAATAGAAAAGCTGATGGTTTTGGTACAATTTTTAAAAACATAGGAAAAGCTATCTAGTCCTTTCTTTTGCATGGGTAATTGTTCTCCATCAATTAGCAAAACGGCATCCTCAGGTAATACCGATCCATTGGCTATTGCTAATAAATTGAAATTTTCATTTTCTAAAACCTCTAATTGATTAGGTACAAAATAAAAAGTAAAGGGTGCAGGTTTTTTAAATGTAACGGTAGGATGCAACAAACGATGACTACTATCTTTATACCATTGTGGTGCACAAAAAGCAATGATTAAGCTAATGGCTAAGAGTATTAGTAGATAGGTTGTTCTCTTTTTTGTGACGTTTACATTTATCGCTTTAGCAATAGGGAAAACACTCAACTGTTGGGATTTTTGCTCAATACTCGCTTCTAATAATGCGCTACTTGTAGCAGCCTCATCTACCTTTTGTAATTGTAGTACATTAATTAATTTATCATCAATTTCTGGAAAATGCTTACCTATGATGACAGCTGCATCTTCGTATTGCAAGCGCTTACCTAATTTGAGCAAGGCCAATAAAGGACGACAAATCCATTGTATTAAAATAAAGCTATTGAGCGCAATGAAAATAATCCAGAAAAATAAACGAACCGTTGTTGAGAAATAGAAATAATACTCACTAACACTGACCAATAAGATAAAAAGTAAACAACAGATTAAAAAACTAACAATACCTCGGGTTAATAGATTGCTATAGTACTTTCTAATAAACTGATCTAATTTTTCTATCAATATGTCGAATGGCCTCATAAAAAGTGGATAACATCTGTGCTTTGAAATTGCAATTTAATATAAAAGCATTGGAGTAACAACGTATATTTGCGAATTAAATACCGCTATTAAGCCGAGCACACCTATGCTGCAAGTATATCCTCAACAAGCTATTGCAACTATTGAATTTGACAAAATCAAATCCTTATTGGCTGCGCATTGCAAAACCGATGCCGGCAAAGAACGTGCTGCAGCTATACAATGGCAAAGTCAACGAAGCTTGATTGAGAAAAATTTATTACAAACCTTAGATTATAAAAATATTCTTGCCAGTGGCGATTATATTCCTAATGATTTTACAAAAAACATCAAAAAGGAATTAAAACTACTAGGTATTCCTAATGCAGCGTTGAGCGTGGAGCAATTGATAGCTATTTGGGAATTAACCTTGTGTATTCGCTCCATTTTAAATTGGTTTGAAAAAAACAATGGCCTTTTCAAACATTTAGCTTTACTGCTTGAAAAAGTAAATTTTGAAAAAGAAATTCCAACTATCTTAAGTGAAGTCATAGACCCTAAAGGTTTTATAAAAGATACCGCCTCCAAGGAGCTATTGCAAATAAGATCGCAATTAGCAAAACAACGCAATGAGTTGCGAAAAGTATTCGAAACGATTATTCGCAAGCTCAACAAGCAAGGATATCTTGCCGATATTTCTGAGGGCTTTCTTAATGGAAGAAGAACGGTAGCCATATTTGCAGAACATAAAAGAATAGTAAAGGGTATTTTACATGGCGAAAGTGATTCCGGTAAAATTGTTTTCGTAGAACCCGAAGAAACAATTGAACTCAATAACATTATCAATTCGTATGAGCGTGCAGAGCAACGAGAGTTGCATAAAATACTTTTAGAAACTACACAAGCAATTGCACCTTATCAAGTGCCCTTGCAATTTTATTTTCAAGTAATCGGTATTTTAGATTTTATTCGCGCTAAAGCTCTGTTTGCAATAGATTATAATGGTTTAATGCCGCAATTGAGTCAACATCCACAGGTAAATGTTATTAATGCCTATCATCCATTACTATACCTTCAAAACAAAGCTCAGCAAAAACCTACCTACCCTATTACCCTAGCCTTACAAAAAGAACAACGCATATTAATCATAAGCGGACCAAATGCTGGTGGTAAAACCGTGACCATGAAAACGGTTGGCTTACTACAATTGATGTTGCAGTGTGGACTTTTAGTGCCTGTTGATGCAAGATCGGAAATGGGTATTTTCCAACAATTAATGATTCATATTGGCGATACGCAAAGTATAGAACAAGAGTTGAGCACTTATAGTGCGCACTTAAAAGACATGAAATACTTTGTAGATTTTGCAAATGGCAAAACCTTATTTTTAATAGATGAATTAGGTAGCGGTTCAGACCCCAACATGGGTGGTGCTTTTGCAGAAGCCATCATTGAAAATTTAGCACAGCGAAAATCTATTGGTATTGTTACAACGCATTACTTAAACTTAAAAGTAATGGCGGGTAAAACCAATGGAATTGTAAATGGAGGAATGGCTTTTGACGAAGATAAACTAGCACCCTTATATCAGCTCGTAATAGGAAAACCAGGAAGCTCTTATACATTTGAAATTGCTAAACGCAGTGGTTTGCCCGATGCTATCATTGAACGCGCTAAACAACTAACCGATAGAAATCATTTTAAATTAGATAAACTTTTGCATCAAACGGAGCTGCAAAATCATAAGTTATCTAACAACAATAAAGTGCTTAACGAACTAATAGAAAAAAATAAGCAATTACAATTGCAGTATGAAACGCTTGCTGATAAAGAAAAATTTAAGCAACAAAAAGAAACTATTAAACTGCAAAATGAAATAAAGAAAGAAGAGCTTGATTATTTACGCGATATGGAGCGAAAATTTAAACAAATAATTCAAGAATGGAAACGCAGTGCTAATAAACAAGAAGTAATACAATCAGCTGAACAATTACTCTTCAAGAAAAAACAAATACAAGCCAATGCGTCAATGGCTAATAAAGCTGATAAACGTTTTCAAACCGTTGGAGGCACCCCTAAAATAGGTGATTTAATGCGCAATAAAATCAATCATCAAATTGGAACCTTGAGTGAAATAAAAGATAAAAAACATCTTATTAAAATTGGGAATTTACCTTTTCAAGTCCAAATTGAGGAATGGGTTGTTGTGGTGCCGAAAGAGACAAAAACTGTTCCTAAAAAAAACACAAAGAAAAATTAAAACATGACCGTTAAAAATAAAGCCTATTTAGCCTTAGCCTTTGTAAGTATTGCCTGGGGCACCACTTATTTTGGTATTCGAGTAGTAGTTCAACATATACCACCCTATCTATTTGCTGGTGCACGACAAACACTTGCAGGTTTATTGATGTTTGGCATTGCCTTATTGCAAAAAGAGAAATTTCAATGGAGCTGGCAAAGCATACAACAACATGCGCTTGTGGGCTTATTATTAATTGCGGGCGGCAATGGATTTGTTTGTTGGGGAGAGCAACATATAGAAAGTAATATTGCTGCTATTATCTGTAGTATGATGCCGCTTTTTGCTGTTTTAATAAATATTGTATTAGTACCTCAAGAGAAAATCAATAAGAAAATTATATTGGGCTTAATACTTGGTTTTGCAGGCATCGCTTATATGTTTAAAAGCAGTTGGAATTTATTGTTAAACCCTACATACGCATGGGGCGTTGCTGCCTTATTTGCAGCTACCATAATTTGGGCACTAGGTAGTATTGTCAATAAAAAAATCACCAATAATACTGCACCCTTAAGCAATGCCGGTTGGCAGCAATTTATTGGAGGCTGTATCATGTTTGTCATTAGTGCGTTTACTGAAAAACATCATGCTATAGACTGGCAACATAGCGATGTGATTGCAGCTTATTTTTATTTAGTCATTGTAGGATCTGTAATGGCCTACACCTTCTATCTCTATACGTTGAGAAATTTGCCAATTGGCATAGTAACCATCTATGCTTATATCAATCCTATTGTAGCTATTATCTTAGGTACGGTATTTTTGAAGGAAGCTTTCAATTGGAATATCCCTATTGCCGTAGCCCTTATTATAAGCGGAATTATCTGCGTGAATTGGGGCTATAAAGCCATTAAAAAGAATGCCCAGTAATGGCTTTAAATTGAGCATCGTTTAATTGCTCTAAGCTTGGCAAAATGGCATCTGCAATGCTAAATGCAGGATTATTTATTTGATGTGCATCGGGCACTGCAATCACTTTCATACGTGCTGCTTTAGCAGCTATTACTCCATTTATAGAATCTTCTAAAACGAGGCATTCGTGTTGTTGAGTATGCAATAAATTGGCAGCATGTAAAAATACTGCAGGATGTGGTTTGCCATATTCTACAGCATCAGCAGAACAAATTTGGTTGAAATAAGATGCTAATTTAAAATGATCCACCAAGGGCGCTATCATGCGCATTGGCGAGGAAGATGCCAAGGCAATTTTGTATCCTTTAGATTGCAATGTATCTAATAGCTGGATAACACCGGGCATAATCTTTCCATTAGCAATGCTAACTTGGATGATATCATCTAAGATGGCATTAGCTACTGCCTCACTACTCGCACCTTGCCAAGGATAATTGCGTTGCCAGTATTCGGTAACTTCAAAAATGCGTAAGCCCGTGGTTTCCTTAAATCGTTCTCGAGTAATAGGAATACCTTCTTGGGCAGCAATCTTAAGCATACTGTCGCCCCAATAAAGCTCCGTATCCAGCAATAAGCCATCCATATCGAAAAGTATCGTATTAATCATTTATGTTATATTTTAAAGGTATTTGCTTCAAAATTAGTGCTTATTGATTGTAAGGTCTATTTTGTAGTGCTAATTATTAATTATTTAACGTAATATTTTACTACAAACGAGCGTCATTTATGTAATTAAATACCTAATTTCACACTTCTTTTTTAAACCATAAAAAACAATCTAATGAAGTTGAGATTTCTAAGTCTTCTTGCACTAGGCGTTGCTACATTAAGCAATACATCGCAAGCAGCAGAAAAAATTAAATTTACGGAATACGATTTGCCAAACGGCTTACATGTTATTTTACATGAAGACCATGCTACCCCAATCGTTGCTGTATCAGTAATGTATCATGTGGGTTCTAAAAATGAAAAAGTTGGTCGTACTGGCTTTGCGCACTTCTTCGAGCATTTATTATTTGAAGGCAGTGAAAATATCAAACGTGGAGAATATATGAAGTTGGTGCAAGCAGCTGGCGGTCAGCTTAATGCGAACACTTCTCAAGATCGTACGTTCTATTTTGAATCGCTTCCATCTAATCAATTAGAATTAGGTTTATGGATGGAATCTGAGCGTATGTTACATGCTAAAATCGATACGATTGGTGTAGAAACACAACGTAAAGTAGTAAAAGAAGAAAAGAAACAAAGCTATGATAATCGCCCATACGGACAATTATTAAAAGTGGTTTATGAAAATAGCTTTACCGAGCATCCTTATCATTGGACTCCAATAGGATATGACAAAGATTTAAGCGAAGCTACGATTGATGAATTCATCAATTTCTACAAAACGTACTATGTACCAAACAATGCAACCTTAGTAATTGGTGGTGATATTGATCCAATCAAAACAAAAGCATTGATTGCTAAATATTTTGGAAGCATTCCAAAAGGAACAAAAGAATTATATCGTCCTTCTATCGTAGAGCCTGCACAAACTGCAGAAAAACGCACTACATTTTATGACAATATTCAATTGCCTGCATTAATCTTTAGTTATAGAGCGCCTAAACCATTTACTAAAGATGCTTATGCAATGCAATTATTAGCACAATTATTATCGCAAGGTAATAGCTCTCGTTTGCGCAATGCATTAGTAGACAAGCAACAAAAAGCAGTTGAAGTTGGTGCATTCCCTATGCCAAGTGAAGATCCAGGTGTGGTAATGATGTTTGCTATCGCAAATATGGGTATTAAAAATGCAGAATTAGAAACTGCAATGAATGAAGAAATTGAAAAAGTAAGAACTACTTTAATTTCAGACGAAGAATATAAAAAACTAATGAATCAAATTGAAAGTGATTTTATTAATCAAAATCGTCGCATTTTAGGAATTATTGAAAACTTAGCTACCAACTATACGTACTTAAAAAATACCAACTTAGTAAATACCGAATTGGCTTTATACCAACAAGTAACAAAAGAAGATATTATGCGTGTTGCTAAACAATACCTTACTAAAGAGAATCGTTTGGTAGTAGATTATTTACCAAAATCTGAAGAAAAAAAATAATTCGGCCTTAAACCAAAAAAACATTCAACATGAAAAAAATAATTTTACATATAGCTGCAATTAGCTTTATCGCTTCGACAAGCTTTGCACAAAAAACTGTAAAAAAAGCGGCTCCAAAAGCTACAGCCCCAACTACAGTATTAGATAGAAGCATTCGACCAAAAGCAGGTCCTGCTCCAGAAATTAAATTAGGTAAAACAGAACAATTTACTTTAGCTAATGGCTTAAAAATATTTGTGGTTGAAAACCATAAATTACCTACTATCGACATCTCTATTCAGTTTGATACTAAACCTGCTTTAGAAGGTAAAGCAGCAGGTCTTTCTCAAATCACAGGAGAATTAATGACGAGTGGTACTAAAACAAAATCTAAGGATGAATTAAGTACTGCAATTGATAATATTGGTGCTGAAGTAAATGCAAGCACTAGTGCTATTTCTGCAGGTAGCTTGAAAAAACATCAAACTGCTTTATTAGAGATCTTAAGCGATATTGTTATTAATGCTGATTTCAAACAAGATGAATTTGAAAAAGCTAAAAAGCAATTGTTAGCAGGATTAGAATCTTCTAAAAACGAACCAGATGCTATGTTAAATAACATCACATCGGTAATCAATTTTGGTAAAAATCATCCTTATGGAGAAGTTGTTACCGATAAAACTGTTGCTAACATCGAATTAACAGCATGTACTAATTATTTCCAAACTTATGTTCGTCCGAATGTAGCGTATATGGCTATCGTAGGAGATGTAACAGTTGCTGAAATGAAGCCATTAATTGAAAAGTATTTCAACAACTGGCAACGTGCTGAAGTACCAGTAGCAAGCTACCCTACTCCTACTGAACCAGAAAGTAACCGAGTTGTTTTTGCTGCAAGAGAAGGTGCTGTACAAAGCGTATTTAATGTTACATATCCAATTGATATCAAACCAGGTACTGAAGATGTGATTAAATTAAATGTAACCAATACAATTTTAGGTGGTGGTTCTCAAGGTCGTTTATTCTTGAATCTTCGTGAAAAACACGGTTGGACATACGGTTCTTACTCAAGCGTTGACGTAGATGATATCTATGGAAATTTCAAAGGCTATGCTAAATGTAGAAACATTGTTACCGATAGCTCTATCACTGAATTAATTGCTGAAATGCGTAAATTAAATAGCGAATTAGTTCCGAATGAAGATTTACAAAACATCATCAATAATATGTCAGGTGCTTTTGCATTAGGGCTTGAAAATCCTGGTCGTATCGCGCAATTTGCTATCAACATTGATCGTTATAAAATGCCAAGTGATTATTACAATAATTACTTGAAAAACTTAGCAGCTGTTACACCACAAGATGTAAAAGCAATGGCTGAAAAATATATCAACCCAGACAATGCAAACATTGTAGTAGTAGGTAGCAAAGAAGAAGTAGCTGATAAATTAAAAGTATTCTCTGGTAATGGTACTATCGAATATGTAGATAATTATGGTAATGCAGTTGAAAACACGACTATTGTTCCGGCTCCAGCAGGCGTAACGGCAGAGAGTGTTTACAACAAACACTTAAGTTTAATTGGTGGCGAAAAAGTAATTGCATCTATTAAAGAAGTAAAAACTATTTTCGAAGCAGAAATGCAAGGCATGGTTTTAAATTTCAGCAAATTTGCAAAAGCAGGCAAATTAAAATCAACTGTGAGTGTACCTAAAATGGGTATGACTTTCCAAAAATCTGTAATTAATGGCACAAGCGGCTACTCTGAAGCACAAGGTCAAAAGAAAGAAATGACGGCTGAAGAAATTGCTGAGAAAAAAGAAGAATTAGATCCTCAAGCAGATATTCACCAAGCTGCAATTGGTAATACACGTACTTTAAAAGGACAAGATGGAAACCAATATGTAATAGAAGTTAAAGATGCTAAAGGAGAAACTTCTAAAGAATACTATGATGTAGCTACTGGCTTCAAAGTAAAAGAAGTAAAAACACAAGATACTCCTCAAGGACCAATGTCTATTGTTGTAGAGTATGCTGATTATAAAGAAGTACCTAGTAAAAAAGGCTATAAAGTAGCTTATACTGTAAAATACCAAGCTGGACCTCAAGCTTTCGATATGAAATTAACAACTATCGAAATCAACAAAGGTATCAGTGATGAAGAATTCAAATAAGCAATAGCTTTAAATAAAAATGAAAAGCCACTTCTGAGGAAGTGGCTTTTCATTTTTATGCTACTACAAAATAAAATGTAATTAATATTTAATAAATCTTCCATTCCAAACTAGTCCATTTTGGAAATACACTTTAACAAAATAGAAAGCATTTGGTAAATCTTCTATTTCTATTTTACTTTCCTTATTAATAACATCATAAGACTTTATGCACTGCCCTTGAAAGGTGAATAATTCGATTTTAGATTGCGGTTCAAGTGAATTTAAATA
>JAURLW010000117.1 GCA_030831005.1 Bacteroidota bacterium | reverse complement strand
ATATTGATTTTGAACATCATACATAAATTTGATGGGCGTGTCTCTTAACAAATAACCATTAGGCATTATTTGTTGCTGGGCATTCCAAACACTTGTTCCATCAGTATAAAACAACAATGATCCATTTGCGGAAATTGAAGACGTCTTTATATTACCATCAAGAGTATTTCCAAAACAATTTACAACTGGGTTACTATTAGGTGTGTTAAAATCCATCACTATTCGATGACCAAAAAACCATTTGCAGTATGGATTTTGGGCAAATAGCTCAGCAATAGTAATAATACATGCAAGAAATAATAAAACAATTTTTCTTTTCATAAGCACTGCTTTAACATATTAAAAATACAACAATATTGAATCTTATACAAAATTTATAAAGGGGATTTCTCCCCTAAAAAGCTTTGACTAAGTTACGCAGGAAATAAAACAGATCACTACGAATAAAAAAAAACACCTTAATTTAAGGTGTTTTTTTGTTTATGTAAATTCAACAAAAGTTACTACTTCGCCAGATCTAAAATGATCTTATACTCCATGGGCGTTACAGGGCATACCGACAAACGGCCTTGTTTTATTAAGGCTAAATTTTCTAAACCTGGTGTCTGTTTCATAGTAGCCAAACTAACTGTATTTTTTAATGCCTTTAAAGGTTTAAGGTCTACCGCCACCCAATTGGTATCATCCGTAGTAGGATCTTGGTAAGCCGTTTTGGCTACGGTAGCTATTCCAACAATAGCTAAACCTTCATTGCTATGATAAAACAACACTTCATCGCCTTTAGCCATAGCACGCAAATTATTTCTTGCCTGATAATTGCGGACGCCATCCCAAAAGGTTTTTTTGTCTTTACAAAATTGCTCCCAGCTATATTTGAAGGGCTCTGATTTTACTAACCAATAGTTCATAATTAATGTTCTCTATTTAATAAATAATTGGTGACTTGTATAAAAGGTTCTTTTTTATTAGGGGCTATAGACAAACTTTCTAAACTATCAAATGCCGCTTGGGTATATTGTTGCATCAGTGTTTTGCAAGCGTCTTTAGCTTTTGTGACTTCAAATAAAGATAGCATCTGAGCTACTTTATCTTCTGCCGTACTTTGCAATAATGCTTCAATCTGGTTTTTCTGTTCCTCATTAGCAAGCTCCATTGCTTTTAACAATAAATAGGTTTTTTTGTTGGCCTGTATATCGCCACCTTTTTGCTTGCCTAATTTAGCCACTTCTCCAAAGGCGTCTAAATAATCGTCTTGCAATTGAAATGCCAAACCCAATTGAATTCCAAAATTATATAATGCAGCAGCTTGTTCTTCGCTGGCCTTACCTGCCATAGCACCCATCTGTAAACTCGCCGCTAACAAGACTGAAGTTTTTAAACGAATCATTTCTAAATACGCGTCTATACTTACATCTGCTCTTTGTTCAAAATCCATATCCCACTGCTGCCCTTCACAAACTTCAATAGCCGTTTTATTGAAAAGCGCTAATAAGCCCAATGGCTGTTGCTTGCTCTTAATTAATAATTCGTAGGCATAAATAAACATAACATCACCACTCAATATACCTGTAGCTAAGCCATACTTTGCATGCACGGTATCAAATCCTCTTCGCAACGGAGCTTTGTCCATAATATCATCATGAATCAAGGTGAAATTATGAAAGAGCTCTATAGCCGCTGCAATATGATATGCATCTTCTTGATCCGCATCAAAAGCTTGGGCTGCCATCAAGCACAAAACTGGTCGTATGCGCTTGCCGCCCAATTGTAAGAGATAAGCACAAGGCTCATATAAATTTTTTGGCTCTTGCTCGAAGGGCACTAATTGTCGGAATCGTGTTTCAAATTGCTGACTAAGTTCTTGTAACTGTGTCGACATAATTTTTTATTTTTTTAAAGTTGCAATAGATTCTAAACTAAAATCAATGGTTCGCTTGTCTAAATTAGCACTTAATACTTTTATCATTACTTTATCCCCTAATCTAAATTGCAAACCGGTATTTCTTCCACGTAAAGCATAATCTTGCTCAACATATTCAAACTGATCAATACTTAAAAGTTCGTTTACACTCACCATACCCTCGCATTTATGCGCTACTGTCTCTGCCCAAAATCCATAAGTAGAGGCACCACTCACTACAGCTTCAAATACTTCGCCTACATATGCTTGCATATACTCTACTTGCTTGTATTTATTAGCGCTACGCTCTGATTCCATTGCACTACGCTCTTGATCGCTACAATGCTTGCAGGCCGTTTCTAAATCAGCATTTTTAGGATACTGATGCTGAAGACAAGCGGCTACAATACGATGCACTAAAACATCTGGATAGCGCCTAATAGGCGAGGTAAAATGACAATAATTCTCAAATCCCAATCCATAGTGACCAATATTTTTGGTCGTATATATAGCCTTTGACATCGTACGAATACCCAAACTTTCCAATACATGTTGCTCTGGCTTACCTTTTACAAAGGCTAACATTTCATTGAAAGAATGCGCAATTGATGCTGGATCGTTCAAATTAAATTTAAATCCATAACGCGATGCGAAAGAGGCAAACACTTCTAGTTTAGTGGCATCGGGTGCATCATGAATACGATATGGGAACGGAATTTTCAACTTTTCAGTTTCAAGTTTACCTACAAATTCTGCTACAGCTTTGTTGGCAAGCAACATAAACTCTTCAATCAACTGATGAGCTTGCTTACTCTCTTTTATGATAATACCAATTGGTTTTGCTTGCTCATCGAGCTGAAAGCGCACCTCTTGAGAAGAGAAATTAATAGCTCCTTTTTTAAAACGCTCTGCTCTTAATTGCTGCGCTAAGGTATTTAAGCATAAAAGCTCTTCATTCAAATCTCCCGGCGTTCCTTCGATTTGGGTTTGTACTTCTTCGTAAGTAAATCTTCGTTTAGAATGAATGAGCGTACGGCCTATCCAAGTAGATAATACAGTAGCATCAGCCGCTATTTCAAATACTGCGGAAAAAGTATATTTATCTTCATTAGGGCGCAAAGAGCATAATTCATTACTAATGCGCTCTGGCAACATTGGTGCCACACGATCTGGCAAATACACACTCGTTGCTCTCGCAAATGCTTCTTTATCTAGTGGTGTATCTGGTTGCACAAAATGACTCACATCGGCAATATGCACACCAATCTCCCAGGTGCTATCGCTTAATTTTTTAAACGAAATAGCATCATCAAAATCTTTAGCATCTACAGGGTCTATGGTAAAACAAAGGGTGTCTCTAAAGTCTCGTCTTTTCTTTACTTCTTCAGCATCTATATCGGCAGATAAGCTTTGTGCTGTTGCCAATACTTCATCAGAAAAAGCTAATGGAAAACCATGCTCCATTAAAATTTGTTGCATAGCTATTTCATTCTGCGATTCATTAGTCATGATTTTAATGACTTTGCCTACAGGATTTTTAGCACTCGATTTCCATTCTATAATTTTAGCAATAACATAATCATGATGCACGGCGCCATTCAAATTTTGAATCGGGATATATATGTCAACCGGCATTTGCTCATTACTTGGAATTAAAAAGGCAAATTGCTCATGTACTTCTAAACGACCAGAAAATTCGTTTTGTTTTCTTGTGATAACCGATGCAATTCGGCCTTCCATTCTACCATTCGTACTCTTCTTAATGATTTCTACTTGAACGGTATCGCCATTTAATCCCGTACGTAATTGTTCGGGGCGAATGATAATATCTTTAGATAAACCAGGTACGATAACGAAACCCATTCCGCCTCGGGTAATTTCTAAGGTGCCGGTATAACGGGGTTCGTCTACAGCACTGCGCACTTTTCTTTTTATGGGTACTTGTTTTTTTCTCGACATAGGATGTATATGCTATCGCATACTAATTAATTTTCGTGATAATGAGTTAATTGTTTTGTTACAAAAGTATGGACTTGCTGATCGAAGTTTTCTTGGCCATTCAACAAGAATTGAACTTGAATTGCTTGAACATAAACCGTAATGCCTGCATTTGCTAATTCTTCTAAATAAGGCAGCAAACGCGTAGCATCTTTTTCTGTAGTAAGCACTACTTTGTTACTTACCGACCAATTGGAAAAACTTGTTTTAATTTCTTCAATATCATAATCGGTAAAGGCATGATGATCAGCATAGCTAAGCGTATGCAAATCATTTGCTGTCTTACTTATCTGCTGAATCAAAGAAGCAGGATTAGCAATACAACAAACCAATAGCACATTTTTATCGGCTAAAGAAAGCGTTGCGCCACTACTGATATGATAAGGTATTTGATAGTGTAAAGCTGTAAAATAAACGTGCTGATGCGCGAAAGGTTTAATTTCTGCTATGATGTCTTGTGCTTGTTCAGACGTAATGGCTGGATTACATTTAGACACTATAATGACATCGGCTCTTTTATAAGCTCCACGATTTTCTCTCAATCGACCATAGGGTAAAACAAAATCTTTATAAAAAGGACGCTGCACATCCATGATTAAGATATTTAATCCCGGTTTTACAGAACGATGTTGAAAGGCATCATCTAAAATAATAATATCGGTATCTGTGGCTGCTTGCAATAAAGATGGAATACCTATCATTCGATCTTCGGCAACACTTACATAGGCATCCGGAAACTTGCTATAAAATTGCATGGGCTCATCGCCTATTGTACGGAATGTACTTTTTTCATTGGCTAAAATAAAACCACGTGTTGATCGCTTATATCCCCTACTCATAGTGGCTACTTTGTATTGATACTGCAATAAGCGAATAAGGTATTCTACATGGGGCGTTTTACCCGTACCGCCAACCGACAAATTACCTACTGAGATAACAGGAATAGAAAAGGATACGGAATCCAAAATGCCTCTATTATAAAAGAAATTACGAATAGCAATAACACAAGAATAGAGTAAGGTAAAAGGGAAAAGTAAATATTTTAATATCGAAATTGCAGGTGCAAACATTAGGCAATTTACGTAATAAAATCAATATTGTGGCAACTTAGCCGCTAAGGCATACTCTAAGATTTTCTCTTGCGCATCAAAGGGTTTTACTTGGTCTAATTTTAAATAATCAATACCCGCTTTTATGAGGTCATTTTTATGGGTTGTAGTATGCGATAACGCGAAAGTACCGGCTTCTAACAAACAGGCTTCTGGCATTAATCCAATCAATTCACTACCTATTAAATTTACATTATATTTTGCAGCAATGGCACTGCAATGTTGCCACACTTGCAAAGGACTTGTAGTGGTATAATCTAACAAATTCATAGACACTTGAGCGCAATTAAAATCACTCGAATACCAACCTATAGCTCTTAGCTGAGGCAATATTCCTTTTATACGCTCCCCTTGCTCATTTACATACCCTATCGATCTTATTTCGTTTGCAATCTGCTGCGCGAGAACAGCATCTTTTGTATCTAACGAAATATTAAATGCAACTAATAGAGCTCGCGCTCCAATGACGGTAGCTCCACAAGCTTCTGTAAAGGTATGCGGACCATAATCGGGCTGCCAGGCTGGATCTGTCATTTTAATTTTAAATTGCTCGTATTGTCCACTTCTAATCTGTGGCAACCTTTTTCTATATTCTCGTTCTTGAGAATGCTCATATAAAAAAACAGGTATGGCTAATTCTTCACCCACGCGTTTCGCTAATAATGCTGCATAATGAATAGCCTCTTGCATAGAGAGCCCTTGTAAGGGCACGAGCGGACAAACATCGGTGGCACCAATGCGAGGATGAGCACCTTTTTGAAGGCGCATATCAATCTCTTCTTGTGCTACTTTAATAGCCTGAAAAGCAGCTTCTACAACGGCAAAGGGAGCTCCAGCAAATGTAAATACCGTTCTATTCGCAGACGCACTCCTATCTTGATGTAATAAATAAACATCAGGAATATTTTCAATTGCTTTTGCTATATGATTTAAAACTGAAACATTTAAACCCTCACTAAAATTAGGTATGCATTCTAGTATAGACATCTATCTAATTAAAATAATTTTTAAATGAAGTATCGCGCTTGTATAGATCGTTTAGGAAACGAACTTCTTTCAGCGTGCTATCCATAAAGCTTGTAAAATATACAATATGAACAGGTATTTTATGTTTTAAGGAAATGATGAGGGATTTTCGTTTGGCAATAATTGAATCCACTTTATGTAAATTAATAGTATTTTGCTCATAGTTATTCAGAATAAATAAGGCCAATTCTTTTGGTTTATGAGCTCTTATACAACCCGAACTTCTTGCTCTATCTCTATTAGGAAAATCTTCTTTATGAGGGGTATCATGCAAATAGATGTCGTATTTATTTGGCATGTTGAATTTAATAACGCCCAATGAATTCAAGTCTCCAGGATCTTGACGATAGATATAATTATTGTAATTTTTGGGTGTTACTATAGATCTCGGAATTTCTTTACCCGTTTTTGTAAATACTTTAAGATCCTTTTCAATTAGATAGTTTTCGCCACTTTTTGTAATGCCCGGCAATACATCTTTTTTCATAATAGTAGGTGGCACTCCCCAATAAGGATTAAATAAAATGCTGGTCATGCGTGTAGCTAAAGAAGGAGTTGGTCGTTCTCTTTTCCCAACTACAACACGCATTTCAAAATCTACAGTAGTTTGCTTACACAAATAGAATTCCATCGCAGGCACATTTACAAGTGCATAGGAAGTGTCAAATATGGAAGGCAGCCAACGTAAACGTTCTAGATTAATAGCAATTTTTTTAATGATTTGTTGAATAGGTTTATACAATTGCTTTCTGGTTGCTTCGTCTATTTTTTTTGTTACTGGCAATTGAAAACTATATTGAAAATAACTAACAAGATTAGAATCCTCCATAGCTATAGTACTTGGCATCAACATTCTAATAAGCACTTTTCGTGCAGAATCCGTGCTTGCATGTGTAGTGTCTACTAATTTTAAATAAGTAGAATCAGCAGCTAAGGATTTGTAGCTACGCAATTGTTTTTGCAAAGCAGCATAAAAAGGCAATTGACTTCTGTAGGTATTTAAATCAGGTATTTGTCCGTCTTTTAATAAACTTAGAAAACCATCAACTACATATAAATTGCTATCATTGGGATGAAACCATGAAGAGTCGAGAGTTTTCGGTTGCAAGCAACCATACTGTAAATCAAAAGCTGCCCTTACAATAAGATGGGTGCATAAGGTATCAAAAGCATAATACTGTTTTAGGGATGCTTTATTAGATTGTAATTGGACAATAGCTTTTCTAAGTTCATCTAGTTGATAATGCGAAGACGGAATGCCATCATATTGCAAACTATCTAAAGTACTTATTAAATCAGTTGTAGAGGCTAAAACGCCTTCTTCATCTACCCAAAACGGATGAAAATCATGTTGGCTGTACAATTGAGCTAATTGGCCGTGCAATGAACTATCCCTCACTCGATCAAACTGTTGTTTTGCTAACTGCACAAACTCCTCCATATCAAATTTATCACTTGCATTCATGTGTTTTACAAGCACATGGGGTTTACTTGCACTACCACAAGAAGTAAAATAGATAGAAAAACTAGTTATGGTTACTAAAAATAATATAGACGGAAAGAATCTCAAAAGAGCAATT
>JAURLW010000116.1 GCA_030831005.1 Bacteroidota bacterium | reverse complement strand
TAATGAGTAATTCATTTACTAACCAAACTTTAGCACAAATTGAATTGTGGACGAATACCGCTAATTATGAAAACAAAGTATATGTGTTGCCTAAACATTTAGATGAGAAAGTAGCGCGTTTACACTTAGCAAAAATCGGTGTAGAATTAGATGAATTATCTGATGAGCAAGCAGCTTATTTAGGTATTCCTAAACATGGTCCATTTAAAGCTGATCATTATCGTTATTAATAGATCTATTACTATAGTAAAAAGTGTGTCTTTAACAGGCACACTTTTTTTTATAGAATGAACTTTTTTTGCTTCTAATTGTAATAGTAGTGATGATTCAACAAGCGTATAATTTTTTAGCTGCATGGCAATTGGTGCCTGAGCAATGCCTCTATGAAAAAGGTACGGTACCAACCGCTGCCATTTTTACTATTATAGGTATAGAAGCATCTGCGTCATTTAGTTTTAAAGAAGAACGCACCATTGCTCAACAAAAAGAACAAACGACTTTTGAAATTTCTTTTCAAGACCAGCAAGTGCAAATACCCTCTGCCCTGCAATTTAACTATACCTATAGCGATTCTAATAATTTACCTATTCGTGTTCAATTAGATTTATTACCCAATGGTAATATGAAAAGAACTTTACAAGGTTTTGATGAATATGAAAGACCCTATTGTAATATTGAATTTTATCATAAGCAATTAAGTGTGCTCGCTTATGCTACAAGTGCTAGTAGCGCTATCGTAAGACCTACGAAAGAAGGTGTTATTAAAAACAAGGCCCTTTTGGCTATGGAAGAGCAAACGAATATGCAATTAGAGCAAATTCGTAAACAAATAGAATTATTAGCCGCTCAAGCCCAAGCGATTCAGAATAGAAAGGCCCTTTCAATGATGATTTATGAAGCGCAAATGAGTTTTAAACCCCTAATTGGTCATACCTATCATTTGTATGAAAAAGAACAAGAGCGTTTTGTGCTCTCTTTAATTGGTCCTCAAGAATGGGGATCGTCGCTGCCGTTTAAGCATTTTATTGCTAGTGTAAAACTACTTGCCGATCATACTTGGATAGAAATAAAATAAAATACTATTCGTATTTAATTTTACCTTTACAAAAAAATTCTATGCCACGCGGGCTGTTTTTACTTTTATTCTTGTGCATAAGTAAGTTATCATTAGCTAGTCATCCAAAAAAGCAAAGTCTTCTATTGTGTAGACAAGTACAAAAAGTTGCTAAAAAAATCTTTACTACTTCGCCTTCAGATGCGTTTCAAAAATGGGAACATTACTGTATAAAAAACAAAGGCCTCATTACTACTGTTCCCTATGCCGTTGATTATGGAATTACAATGGATACTTCTTCCTACTTAGTATTTAATGGACAAAAAATAGTGTTAGATGATGCTAATTTTCCGCTTGCGTATTCAGCTAATGCACAAGTTAGTGGTAATTGCATACCAGATGTTATGGAACAAAATAATATTTGGATATTGCCTTTACACGATGATGAAGAGCAAGCCAAGGATTCTTTATTTCCTTTGCAGAAAATATGCTTTGAGCGTGTTATAGCAGCTGCTGAACAAGGTGCTACAGGCATTATTTTTTATTCCAATTTTAAACATAATCAAGCACTTTATTTCAACGCTTTAGACACCCATCAGAAAGCTACAATTCCAGCAATGGTAGTTGCACAGAAGCCTTCTGGTAAGAATATTCAAGCAGAAGATAAGGACAACGCATTGGGATATGTGTATGCCGATATGAAGGTGCAATTTCAACCTACTCGATATGAAGGTTTTTTTAAAACTATGCTTTTCAATCAACAGGCAACAGCAACTAGGGTCTTTGTTGTAGAAGAAAATAATCTTGATGCATTGGTATTTTCTACTTGTTTGACACCCTATCTATTGAAAGATAAAACGCATAACAGCTTATTTATTTTTGTTAAAAAAGAACACGGCTCACTCCCAATAGATACTATTTTAAAAGCATGCAATAATCCTTCAATTACAACAACGAGCTATTGTAGTTTAAATTCAAGGGCCTCTTATTATCGAAAAGAAACACAAGGCTGGGTTTTAATAGAGGCAGTTCAGCAAAAAGAAAGCACCGCAGAATTGAATTTTTGCAAAGCACTTAATGCTCTTTTAGACAAGATGCAAATTACTCATTAGATTTATTTATGAAATCCCTTCGAGCGCTCCATCCTTTATTTTTAAAATATAAATACTCTTTTTTATTAGGCATCTTATTTGTTGCCATTTCAAATTATTTTGCAGTATTGCCTCCAGCTATCATCAGAAATTTATTAGATGGCGTACAGCAAAAAGTAGTAGTTTATAAATCGATTACTAATGTATCTCAGCAGAAGACAGCTGAAAAAACTATTGCTTATTGGGTATTGACAAATGGCTTATTATTGGTGGGCTTAGCCATTTTGCGTGGCTTCTTTATGTTCTTTATGCGACAAACGCTAATTGTAATGTCTCGAAAGATAGAATACGATCAAAAAAACGAACTCTATCAGCATTATCAAACACTAGATGTGCATTTTTATAAAACCAATACCATTGGAGATTTAATGAATCGCATTGCTGAAGATGTGGCTCGAGTAAGAATGTATACCGGACCAGCTTTGATGTATACCGTAAACTTAAGTGTATTGGGAGGCATGTGTATATGGGGTATGTGGCAGGTGCATCCTATGCTTACCCTTTGGGTTTTACTCCCTTTTCCTTTTTTAGCTACTACCTTATATTTAGTAAATAAGAAAATCTATAAAAAAAGCGAGCATATTCAAGCTCAATTGTCTAACCTTACCGCACGTGCACAAGAAACATATGCCGGAATTAGAATAGTGAAAGCCTTTGCTCAGCATACTTTCTTAGAAAAGCTTTTTAAAAAAGAATCGAATGCCTACAAAAATAGTGCCTTACAGTTATCTATGATTGAATCTATTTATTTTCCTTCTATGAATTTGTTTA
>JAURLW010000115.1 GCA_030831005.1 Bacteroidota bacterium | reverse complement strand
GATCTTTACGGGTATCAAAATTTTCGTTCCAAGATCCATTACCTTGCTTACATATTTTCATACCCTTATGCTCTTGAATTGTGCATTTAGGAATGTTGACATTTAATAAGGTATGCGGAGGCAAACCTTCTTCTAATACTTTTTTAGATAAAATATGGGCCACTTGCTTCGCTAAGCTAAAATCGGCATGGTGACTAAAATCGAGTAAGGAAAAACCAATTGCAGGAATGCCTTCTAAAGCTGCTTCCATTGCGGCACTCATCGTGCCAGAATATAAGATATTGATGGATGCGTTGCTACCGTGATTGATACCGCTAATACACAAATCTGGTTTGCGATGCAAAACGACACTCTTCGCTAATTTTACACAATCAGCTGGGGTACCGGTAGTTTGATAGGCCTTTACACCCTCAAAGATGTTTACTTCATTCATTCGCAAAGGCTCACCTATGGTAATGGCATGTCCCATGCCAGATTGCGGACGGTCAGGGGCTACTACAATGATTTCAGCTAAATCTTGAACCGCATCAACTAAAGCCCTAATGCCGGGTGCCGTGATGCCATCATCATTGGTTATCAGTATGGTCTGTTTCTTATACATGTTGTAAAATTAATGTTTTAGTGAAGTTTTTAATTTTTAATATAATAATTATTTCAGCTTTATTTTAATTTAAATAGTTAAATGTATATTTGGTTATAGTCATATTAAATTATAACATATATGTTACATTTATGATAAATATATATTTATTAGATAATGATGAAGATAACCTCAAGTTATCTGTTAAATATATTGATAGTCATAATGATTTCAAATTATGTGGTGCATATACAACAACTGAATTATTTCATCATGATGTAGCTAAAATTCCCATTAATACCATATTGATTTTTAGTTTGTCGCTTATTGATAGACTTGATGATATTTATTGGATAAAGCAAAAATTCCCATTATTAAAAATTTTGGTTTTCGCTAATACAGTTCAAATTGAACTTATCACTAAAAGTTTCAGAGTTGGTGCAGAAGCTTTTATTCATAAACAGGATGGTCTTGAATGTTTATACACTTCTTGTTTAATAGTGTTCAAGGGAAGCACTTTTATGAGTGAAAAAGTTATTAATTTGGTTACAGGTAGTTTTCTTCCTCCTAAAGTGTTTATATGCAAATTATCTTCTAGGGAATTACAAATTGTGGAAGCTATAAAAGATGGATTAAGTTATAAATTGGTGGCAGCTAAGTATTTTATTTCTATAGATACTGTTCGTCAACATATTAAAAATATTTATTCTAAACTTGAAATTAACAGTAAAGCTGAGTTAATTAATATTTATTATAAAGATTTATTGTAATTCTTTAGTATACTAGTTGTCAATAGACCTTTAAGTATAGAATTTTATCCACATCTATTTTAAAACCCTAATTTATCTTTGTTAAAATCAACCGAATGTATGACCTTTGCATTCAATTATGTCAACGATATCTCCTACTAAAAAAGCCTATCTTTTATTGCAAGATGGCACCATGATGCAAGGCACATCAATAGGTGCTAACGGTACTGCTGGCGGTGAATTGTGTTTCAATACAGGTATGACGGGTTATCAAGAAGTGTTTACCGACCCTTCTTATACCGGACAAGTACTTATCATGAATACCAATTATATTGGTAATTATGGTGTTAGAAGTACTGATGTAGAATCGGATAAAGTAACCATTAATGCCATAATTTGCAAAAATACGACCAATCGTTATTCTCGACCAATGGCAGATGGCGATTTGGGAGCTTATTTATTAGCCAATAATGTTGTAGCTATTTCAGATATCGACACTCGAGCATTAGTTGCCCATGTGCGTACTAAAGGCGCTATGAATTGTATCGTTTCAACGGAGCTCGACCAAGTAAGCAGTTTACAAGCGGCTTTACAAAAGGTGCCAGATATGAGTGGTTTGGATTTATCTTCTATGGTTTCTACAAAAGAAGCGTACACCGTTGGTGAAGCTCAAGATACTTTAAGAATTGCAGTGCTTGATTTTGGTGTAAAACGACATATTTTAACCAGCTTAGCAGAACG
This sequence comes from Bacteroidota bacterium, assembly GCA_030831005.1. Lineage (GTDB taxonomy): Bacteria > Bacteroidota > Bacteroidia > Chitinophagales > Chitinophagaceae > CAIWHF01. The sequence continues at coordinate 1,793 of JAURLW010000115.1, read as the reverse complement.
CGGTGCTTACTTAAAAGTATTTCCAGCTCATACCTCCATGCAAGAAATGGAAGCTTTCCAACCGCATGGTTATTTTATATCTAATGGTCCTGGCGATCCGGGAGCAATGGATTATGCAGTAGCTACCGTTAAAGAAATTATAGCTACACACAAACCTTTATTTGGTATTTGTTTAGGCCATCAATTATTGGCTAGAGCAAATGATATTCCAACCTTCAAGATGCATCATGGCCATAGAGGTTTAAATCATCCGGTTAAGAATCTACTAACAGGTAAGAGTGAAATCACTACACAAAATCATGGTTTTGGTATAGATCCTGAAGTGACTAAGCAAAAAAATAACCTAACCATTTCTCATATTAATCTGAACGATCATTCTATTGAAGGCATTAAAATGCTAGACCGTCCTGCATTTTCTGTTCAATACCATCCAGAAAGTACACCTGGTCCGCATGATTCTCGTTATCTCTTCGATGATTTTATTGCAATGATTAAAAATAACCATTAGGCTTTATTACAATTTATGAAATCAGATAAAATACTCATATTAGGTTCTTGTGGTCAAATTGGAGTGGAATTAACGCTCGCATTGCGCACACAATATGGTAATGATGCTGTTATTGCTACCGATATCAAAGAAGAACATAGCTTATTAAAAGGTACAGGTCCTTTTTATCAAGTGGACGTTATGGATATTTATGCTGTTTTAGCATTAGTAAAGAAAGAGCAAATCACTCAAATTTATTTACTAGCAGCACTATTAAGTGCCACTGGTGAGAAAATGCCTTTGAAAGCTTGGGATATCAATATGACAAGCTTATTGCAGGTTTTAGAGATGAGCGTACAAGAAAAAATTGCTAAGGTTTATTGGCCTAGTTCAATCGCCGTTTTTGGATCTACAACACCAAAGCAAGCAACTCCTCAAAAAACTATCGTTGAACCTGAAACCGTTTATGGTATTAGCAAATACGCTGGTGAAAACTGGTGTCAGTATTATGCTAAACGATATGGTTTAGATGTAAGAAGTATTCGTTACCCTGGATTAATTAGTTGGAAATCACTACCTGGTGGTGGCACTACAGATTACGCAGTAGATATTTATTTGCAAGCCTTAGCTCAAAAAAAATATACGTGCTTTTTAAGTGAGCATACCTATTTGCCAATGATGTATATGGAAGATGCAATACGGGCTACCATAGAATTAATGGAAGCACCTGCTGATCGATTATCAACCCGTTTGGCTTATAATATTTCTGCGATGAGTTTTTCACCAAAAGAAATAGCAGCTAGCATCCAAAAGCATATTCCTGATTTCAGTATTGATTATGCACCTGATTTCAGACAGCAGATTGCTGATGGATGGCCACAAAGTATCGATGATCGCTTAGCTCAAGAAGATTGGAATTGGAAAGCAGCGTTTGATTTAGAAAAAATGACGGCTACCATGCTCGAAAATTTATCCAAGTAAAAATTTTACAAATCCTCACCTAGTGGGGATTTTTTATGCTTATGAAACAAAAACTAGTTGTAATTAGTGGAGCAGGAGTTAGTGCAGAAAGCGGGCTCAAAACCTTTAGGGATCATGATGGTTTATGGGAAGGCCATGCTGTGGAAGAAGTTGCCACTTATGAAGCATGGAAAAAAAATCCAGCTCTTGTGCTCGATTTTTATAATCAAAGAAGAACAGCAGCTTTGAATGCTAAACCTAATTCCGCTCATTATGGGCTTGCTTACTTAGAACAATTTTATGAAGTAACCATCATCACCCAAAATGTAGATGATTTGCATGAGCG
>JAURLW010000114.1 GCA_030831005.1 Bacteroidota bacterium | reverse complement strand
TGTGGACGGCTTTTTCAATTGCCGACACCACTTCGCAAATAAGTCATGAACTGCTGCAAGGCAAAGCTTTGATATTTGCTCTTGGAGCAGCAATGGTGGGTGCTTTGTTTTCTAGCGATGCATGGAATAATGTAACTTTTATTGCTGCGGAGATTAAAAAGCCAGAGCGTAATATTGGATTAAGCTTATTAATTGGCACCGTTTTGGTTACCATCTTATATCTCAGTATGAATATTATGTATTTAAACGTGCTTAGTATTCAAGAGATTGCCCATGCGCCCGATCAGCGCGTGGCCTTAGCGGCTGCGATGAAAATTTTTGGGAGTGCGGGCACTACAATTATTGCAGTAATGATTATGATATCAACCTTTGGTTGTAATAATGGTTTAATATTGTCTGGCGCAAGAGTATATTATACGATGGCTCAAGATGGTATGTTTTTGAAAGCAGCACAACAGCTCAATAAAAAAGGAGTACCTGCCAAAGCATTATGGATGCAGGCTATATGGGCTTCTCTTCTATGTTTGAGCGGTAAGTATGGCGATCTGTTAGACTTTATTATTTTCACCGTTCTATTATTTTATATTCTAACTATTGCGGGTATTTTTATTTTAAGAAAAAAACAACCACAATTAGAAAGGCCCTATAAGGCTTTTGGCTATCCGTTTATCCCTTTTATTTATTTACTCTTAGCAAGCAGCATTTGTATTATTTTATTGATTACTAAAACTACCTTTGCAGGTGGTGGCTTACTCATAGTATTAATAGGCTTGCCCATTTATTATATCATTCAAAAAAAGCATTCATAATTATGCATACGGAAGCTATACAAGATTTGTTTTCAAAATTCGATTCCTTACATGTAGTCGTAGTAGGAGATGTGATGTTGGATAAATATTGGTGGGGCGATATAGAGCGTATTTCACCTGAAGCACCCGTGCCAATAGTTGCTTTGCATCACGAAGAAAGCAGATTAGGTGGTGCTGCAAACGTAGCTTTGAATTTAAAAGCATTAGGCGCAAAAGTGAGTATTGCAAGTGTTATAGGTGATGATGCCAATGGAGCTTTGTTAACTTCTTTATGTGCTGATCAAGGAATGGATACTTCTTTATTATTGAAAAGTAAGCAACGACCCACGACTTCTAAGATAAGAGTGATGAGTAAAAACCAGCACGTGCTTCGATTAGATGATGAAATAACAAGCGAGTTGTTTGTAGAAGAAGAACATCCTTTTATAGATGTTGTATTGCGTTTCTTGCAAAGAGAAAAGCCTCAAGTATTAATTTTTGAAGATTATAATAAAGGTGTTTTAAAAGAAAATGTAATTCAAAGAATCACCCAACACTGCAAAGAGATAGGAATTGTTACGGCAGTAGATCCTAAGAAAAATAATTTCTTAGCGTATAAAGATGTAGATATTTTTAAGCCGAATCTAAAAGAAGTGCGCGAAGGTTTGCATATAGCTATAGCTCATGTAGACGAGCAAAACCTAGCAATAGTTCATGATACGCTTCACGATGCTTTACATCATAATACTACCTTTATTACCTTGTCAGAAAAAGGGGTGTATTACAATAATGGTAAAAATAAAGCTTTATTGCCTTGTCATAGACGAAATATAGCAGATGTATCTGGTGCAGGAGATACAGTAATAGCTACTGCTGCTTTAGTATATGTACTTACAAAAGATCCTGCTTTAATGGCTGCAATTTCTAATATTGCAGGCGGCATTGTTTGCGAAGAAGTAGGTGTAGTACCTATAGATAAAGCCAGCTTATTAAAAGAATGTATCCGTTTATTACAATAATGGAATAGCTTCTCCTGGCAATTTAATTTCAAAATCTCTTGCTGATTTCGAAGCATCGCCTTGAATGATCAATTGATTTTGTTCACTCAATAATCGAATGCGACCAAGTAAATAAGCTTCGCCTACTTGAATGGTATTTTTGGTAAGGATATTTTGAATAACCTTATGTGCTTTTTGGAATTGCGTAGTGCAAGTGTTTGTTAGCAAACTATCATATAAGTTGGCCGACTTCTGAACAATTTTTTTACCACCGTCATGATAGCGTATAGCTGCTTCTTCTGAAACTATTTTCCTCCATTCTTCCGTATCCATTTCTATTTCGGATGGTGTTACCGGACGAGCAAGTTTCTTTGCTTTGATAATTTCTTTAGCACTAACTTCTGCAAAACTCTTTGGGTAAAATACTTTACCATCAGTATTTAGAAAAGGTAGGCCTGCAATATTGATGATATAAAATCGATTTGGATGTTTTTGAAAATAAGAAAGCAACCAATAGTAGGCGCAAATATTTGCAGCTGTTGGAGCCATCCAAAACCATGCTTGTGCTTCTTCGTCAGCAAATAATTCTTTAGATGCATCAAGTACTAAAGCTAAGTCTTCAAGAATAAGTTCGTTTTTATCATTTTGCTTTAGCGATTTCCAATAATTATTTCGAGTGTCAGCAAATGAAGCATCTTCTTCAGCTTTGCTCAAAGGACCAACATTCAACTGGTCTTTCAATACACAAACGCTGCCTTGCAATTGCTCATCTAAGCTTATAGCTTCCATTATGGGTGTTGCTGCTTCTTCTCCTAAAACAAAATGATATTTCATGATTTCTTGATTCTATAAGGTAAAATTAAATTTTTAAACTGAAACTTTCTACTATATCCCTCGCTTTTCGAAGGTTCTTAGGGTTTAAAAAACTAACTTTGCCATATGAACCCGTCGCCCCTTTCTAAAAAGCAATTGTTGCAAGCACTCCAATTAGATGCATTTAATGAAATGCAGCAAACAATGCATGCAGCAAGTGCAGAGCATAGCTCTTTAATGCTCATAGCACCAACGGGTTCTGGGAAAACATTAGGTTTTTTAGTTCCGCTGTTAGCAAAAATAAACCCAGAACTAAAAGCCGTTCAATGTTTGATTCTTACCCCATCGAGAGAATTAGCGATGCAAATTTTTGAAGTTTGGAAACAAATGAAAACACCCTACAAAGCAACGGTTTGTTATGGTGGGCATAGTTTTGATCAGGAAGTTAATAAATTTAAAGAACCCCCTTACTTACTCATAGGTACACCGGGTAGGGTATTAGATCATATTCAGAAAGAGAGTTTTAGCACCCAAGTTATACAAACACTTATCTTAGATGAGATGGACAAACTATTGTCCTTAGGTTTCGAAGAGGAGATGCAATCAATTGTGTTTAGTTTGCCTTCTTTACAACAGCGCATTTTAGTTTCAGCAACTAGTTTATCTGAGCTACCCGCATTTATTGATATGCAAGCCTTGCAATTGATAGATTTTACGCATTTAGCAAAAGAAGGTGGTGTGTTTCAATTACATCAAGTTGCTTGTGAAGCAAAAGATAAATTATCAACCCTCCATAAATTATTGAAGCAATTACCTGCAAAGCCCAGCATTATATTTGCCAATCATAGAGCCTCTATCGATCGTATTGCCGATTATTTGAAAAAGCAAGGCATTCCTGCTATAGCTTTTCATGGTGGCATGGAGCAAAAAGAGCGCGATATTGCCATGGCTAAGTTTACCAATGGGTCGGCTCCATATTTAATAGCTACCGATTTGGCTGCCAGAGGCTTGGATATAGATGCCATTCATCAGATTGTACATTATCAAATGCCTATAGATGAAGCTACATTTGTACACAGAAATGGAAGAACAGCCCGCATGTTTGCAAGCGGAGATGCTTATCTGCTTGTTGGACCAGAAGAAACATTGCCAGCTTTTATTGATGCTTCAATTGCAAGTTTTGAATTTCAAAAGCATACCCATAAAGAAACGGAAATTGCATATACCACGCTCTTAATTGAAGGCGGTAAAAAAGATAAAATTAGCAAAGGAGATATTGCCGGATTTTTAATGCAAAAAGGCAATTTGAAAAAAGAAGAAATAGGATTAATTATCGTAAAAGATATCTATTCTTTTGTAGCCATTCAATCAGATAAAATTTACGGTGCTTTTACACTTTTGATGCACCAGAAGTTAAAAACCAAAAAGTGCTATATCAAAATAATCTAAGAGTAGGAGAACGTATTTAAATAGATCGTTTCTAATTTAGCTCTAGCCCATGGTGTTTTTCTAAAAAACTTTAAGCAGGATTGCATGCTCGGATTGTTGCTAAAACAATTAACGGGTAGCAAATTGTATAAAGATTCCCATCCAAAATGTGCCTCTAATTCAATGATCATCATTTCTAGGGTGACACCGTGAAGTGGGTTATTTTTTTGCATAGCACAAAGGTATTATTTTAATTAATAATTAATAAGCGGGCTGCTCATTAAAATTCCAAAAAATAAGTACTTTTGTTATCTATACTAACAATCAATAAATAATAAATTATGAGTTTTATTAACAGCATTATTGCTCGACAAGTTTTAGATTCAAGAGGAAATCCTACCGTTGAAGTGGATGTAATCACTAGTGATGGTTATTTAGGTAGAGCTGCTGTGCCCTCTGGTGCATCAACTGGTGTGCACGAAGCGGTTGAATTAAGAGATAATAACAAAAAGATATATTTAGGTAAAGGTGTTTTAACGGCTGTTGCAAACGTGCAAGATATCATTGCTGAAGAATTATATGGTTGGGATGTTACCGATCAACGCGGTATTGATATGTGTATGATAGAAATGGATGGCACAAAAAACAAAAGTAGATTAGGTGCTAATGCTATACTTGCCGTTAGTATGGCTGTTTCTAAAGCAGCTGCACAAGCTACAGGTTTGCCATTGTATCGTTATATGGGTGGGGCTAATGCAAAAACATTGCCTATGCCGATGATGAATATTTTAAATGGCGGTGCACATGCCGATAATAAAATAGATTTCCAAGAATTTATGGTAATGCCTATTGGGGCGCCAACTTTTGGTGAAGGCTTACGTTGGGGCGTTGAAATTTTCCATCATTTAAAAGCGGTTTTAAAAGCTAAAGGTTATGCTACGAATGTAGGGGATGAAGGTGGATTTGCACCTGAAATTCAAAGTAATGAGGAAGCTATCGAAACGGTATTAAAAGCGATTGAAAAAGCAGGATATAAGCCAGGTGAAGATGTAGCTATAGCTATGGATGCAGCAGTAAGCGAATTGTATGACGCTAAAACTAAAAAATATCATTTCCATAAATCGGGTGGTAAAAAAATGACCAGCAGTGAATTGGTAGCTTATTGGGCTTCTTGGTGTAAAAAATATCCTATCGTAAGTATCGAAGATGGTATGGCAGAAGATGATTGGAAAGGATGGAAAGCATTAACGGATGAATTAGGAAGTAAAGTGCAATTAGTGGGCGATGATTTATTTGTAACTAATGTAGAGCGCTTATCAAAAGGTATTAAAGAAAATACAGCTAATGGTTTATTGGTAAAAGTAAATCAGATTGGTACCTTAACGGAGACAATCGATGCCGTAATGATGGCGCAACATAATAAGTATAATACCATTATGAGTCATAGAAGTGGAGAAACAGAAGATAATACGATTGCTGATTTGGCTGTTGCATTAAACTGTGGCCAAATTAAAACAGGATCGGCTTCTCGATCAGATAGAATGGCTAAGTACAATCAACTATTACGCATTGAAGAGGCATTAGGAGCTAATGCATATTTCCCTCAGCATGCTTTACAATTTGGTAAATAAATAAGTTTATGAAGCGCTTTTCTTTTTTGTATAATCGATACATCATTGTAGGTGGTATCTTTTTAATTTGGATGTTGTTTTTTGATCAAAGTAATGTTTTAAATCAAGTAGAACAATATCAAGAATTAAAAAAAGCGGAGGCAAATATTGTATTCTTAAAACAAGAAATAAAACGATTAGAAGCCGATTATCAAACTATTTTAAACGATCCCAAGTTATTGGAAAAAGTAGCTCGAGAAAAATACAAAATGAAATACGACGATGAAGATGTCTATATTATAAAATAAAAAAAGCGCCTATTGTTTAGGCGCTTTTTTTATGTTGTCTAAATCGTTTAAGAATTCTAGATGCTTGTCTGGACTAAGTAAAATTTTACCCTTTGTTAATGTTAACAATACCAAGTCTTCTCTTTTGGTGCAATATAAGTTTACACTACCAATGTTTTTATATTTGAATAATCCGTAATAACCGAAAAATCCACCTGAGCCAAAAATTCTAATACCAAAACCTAATTCTTTTTTAGTAACAAAAGCTGCAGATTGGATTGTAGCAAGTGGGAATTTTTT
>JAURLW010000002.1 GCA_030831005.1 Bacteroidota bacterium | reverse complement strand
GGCTTGTTTCATATGAATCTTACTCATCAAGAAAATACTCACATCAGTAGCTCTATATTCTACAGAAAAAACAGCACTCATGCCAATTAATACCAATAGCAGATAAACAAACAAAAGTTTGGTATCAATAAGTTGAAAAAGAGAATTATTATTGTTTTGCATAATCCTAAATTAATGTAAGCCTGTTTTTTTACTTGTTTCCAATAACGTTTTGAACGTACTTCTTTCTTTTAGTAAGTTATTTTTCAATGCTTGTTTTTTATCCCAAATAGCTCTGTCTTTTTTTCTACGAGCAGAATCAATGAGGTAGGTATAAGAACTAATGAGTTTTGCATTGAACATATTAGCTTCAATACCTTTACGGTTAGAAGCAATAGTATCTTTAAGGTATTGTTCAATCATTAAGCTAGCAATAGGGCCAGCCCAAGTTGCTCCAAAACCAGCATTTTCAACAATCACGGCAATAGCAATTTTTGGATTTACACGAGGTGCAAAAGCAACGAACATAGAATGGTTTTTCATTTTCATCGCTACCCCATTTACCACCGCTTTATTTTCTACCGTACCGGTCTTTGCACAAATTTCTAGTCCAGGTATACGCGCTATCATACCCGTTCCTTTTTCTACCACATCCATCATTCCATACGCAACGGTAGAAAAGGTAGAATCGCTAATATGGGTTACTTGATGTTTTTCTAAAAATGGTTTTAGTTTATCTACCTGTTTTTTATTGCCAATTGCTTTCACAAAGTGTGGTGTATAATAAAATCCATGATTTGCTACTATACACATGGCATTGGCCAATTGGAGCGGCGTAAGTGCTACCTCGCCTTGCCCCATACCTAAAAACACATTCGTACATGAGTTCCAAGAACCATTATACATTTGGTCATAATCTTTCGTATCAAATAAAGTACCACTGCCTTCGTAAGGGATGTCAATACCTGTAGCATGACCTAAGCCAAAGGAGCTCATATATTCATACCATTTGTGCAAACCTACTTTTACATCGCCCCATTTGCGCGCGTCTACAGATAAACGATATAAATGACAGAAATAGGCATTACAAGAATTAGCCAAGGCTAAACGTAGATTAGCCGCATGGCCTGCACCTTCGTGCGTACAACCAATTTTACGCCCACATGCATAATAACCCCCACCGCAAGGATAACCAAAGCTTGGTGTAACCACCCCCATATCTAATGCTACCAATGCGGTGAGCGGCTTCATTGTAGAGCCCGGATTATAGGTAGCCTTAATAGCCCTATTAAACATAGGTAATGTGGCATCTGATTGTAATTTCGAAAAGTTTTTGGCTCTATTAGAGCCTCTTAAAAGATTAGGATCATAGGTAGGACTACTGACCATAGCTAGGATGCCGCCCGTAGAAGGATCTATAGCCACTACACTGCCTAATTTATTAGCCATCAATTGCTCACCATATTTTTGGAGCTCAGCATCTAAATATAATTGCAATGACTTACCACCTACTGCTGGCGTGTCTAATTCTCCGTTTTTATAGGGACCTGTAGGTCTATTAAATTTGTCGCGCTCAATAAAATAAACTCCTCTTTGTCCGCGCAATTCTTCTTCATAAAATTGCTCTAGACCAGTCATGCCTAAATAATCGCCCTGATGATAACTTGCATAGCGGTCTTTCTTTAGCATAGCCGGTGATACTTCACCAATATAACCTAATAAAGCTCCCCCAACAGAATCTGGATAGGTACGAATAGAACGCTCTACCAATTCAAAACCATTAAATTGATACATATTTTCTTGATAACGTGCTGTTTGAGCAGGCGTCAATTGTTCAAAAAATATGCCTTGTCGCATAGGACCATTTTTAATGCGAATTTTCTTCAAAATACTACAAAACTGATCTTTAGAAATTCTTAATGCATCACAAAAAGTGGTAGTATCAAAATCTTTTTTGATATCATTAGGCGTAACCACCAAATCATAAACGACCTGATTATAAAGCATTACATGCCCTTTTCGATCATAGATGACGCCACGCGGTGGAAATACTATTTTTCTGTATATAGCAATATCGTTAGCTAATAATTTGTATTTATCTTCAATGACTTGGATATAAAACAAACGCAATAAAATTAGTATTGCTGTTGCAATAAAAATAATTCTAACTACAAAAGGCCTTGAACTCGCCACATACGACATAAATGCACCGGGATTGAGCTACAAACCTACTTCAAATTCTAGTATTTTTTTAGTGAAAAAAGCAAAAGAAAGGCAATGTTGAAAACTAATTCTTAAATGTTCTAAAAAAATAGTTCAAAAAATTTTGCTTATTAATAATGCAAGCTTAACTTTGCAATCCCATCGGGATAGTTCAATGGTGTAATGGTAGCACAACAGTTTTTGGTTCTGTTTGTCTAGGTTCGAATCCTGGTTGAACTACATAAAAAAGCCTCACATTGATGTGAGGCTTTTTTATTTAAATCTCTTTTCTATATCGCTTCCACCAAAAATAACCTATAGTTCCGATTATGGTAAGCGGCAAAAAAGCGAGATATACAATACCCAAATTTAAACCCGTAGCCACTTTGTCTCCCATATCTCCAGCTGTTTTGGTACAAATACTACATTGTGCATAGCTCCAAGTGCTAAGCAATAAACCGAGAATAAAGAATAGTATACGCATCATAGAATTATATGTAGTAAGGTGAAATCATAAAATATACCACTACCCCAGTTATACTAACATACAACCAAAGTGGAAAGGTTACACGCGCTATTTTTTTATGCTGTGCTACGTCTAAAAGTAAACCTCTATATGCTGTAAATAAGATAAAAGGCAAAATGATAGCAGCTAAGAAGATATGTGTTATCAATATAAAAAAGTAGATAGACCGAACTATTCCTTCGCCTCCAAACTTCGTATCTCCTGTAAACAAGTGATGCGCAATATAAGAAACTAAAAATAATGCAGATAAAATCATAGCACTAAGCATATAGCTTCTGTGCTTTGCAATATTTTTGTTTTTGATCGCCATTAGTGCCAAAACTAAAAGAATACTCACCATACTATTTAATACAGCATTGATTTTAGCAAACACATGTTTATCAAAACCTAAGTCAATATCGATCGTAAATCTCGATAGAAAAACTACTGCAGCAAATACAATAACAGAGAATATGCCTATTAACCAATATGCTTTCTTGTCATTTTTTTGAATTTGTAAACTCATATCTATTTATTTAATTTTTAATCTATGTTTTCTTTTCTTTTCCATTCCAATCAATACCACATCATCTGCACATCTTTTTAAATCGAATGGATCACTAGCCTTGTAGTACCCACGAATTACGCGTTGCTCATCGAGCACTACTAATTTGTCACTATGCACTAAATCCTCAACGCCTCCATCACCATTACCGATCTCCAATTCTAAATATTCTTTGGCATAGGTATAGATAGCTTGCTTATCGCCTGTCAATAACCACCAGCGATCATGATTTACATGAAAACGCTCAGCATAAGCACGCAAAGCGGCTACGGAATCTCGAGCCGGATCTACCGTGATACTAATCAATTGTACTAAGGTGTCATTTTTCTTAAAGGCCTTTTGAAGAACGCCCATATTTTTGGTAATTGCCGGACAAACACTATTGCAATTGGTAAAAAGAAATTGAATAACCAGCACTTTGTTTTTTAAGTCTTGGTTGAGATGTACTTCCTTACCTAATTGGTTGGTAAGGACAATATCAGGCACTTGATAAAAGATGGAATCTTGATATACCTGTTGATTGATAACAACAGTATCTAAAGCAATCAAACGGTAATGTTTAGGTAAGGATAACTTATCCTTGCCTTTAAATATGGCAATCAAATAAAAAGAAAGCGGCAGCAAAAAAGCTACCGCAAATCCTATAATGTATTTTCTTGATCGATTTGATTTCATAAGATGATAACAATCGAATAATTGTTTTGTTTAGATATCCTGCCTTAGAAATTAGTATTCATTTCTAACCAAAAACCTCCATCGTATAAGAAGGCTATGATAAACCAAATGAATAAGGTTAAAGGAATTAATACCGTAATAAGGAAGCTTTTCTTCTCATCGCCTAAGTGCATGAAAACACGAACGATATAAGCTGCTTTATAAATGGTTAACACCAAGAAGAAGATATTAACTAATCCTTTTGGCATTCCTGCATTAGTACCATATAGACCTAAAGCAACCTCAATAATTGTTACGATAGCTAAAAGTCCTGTTACTTTCCAAATCTTACTTACTTGTTTTTTGCTTTCTGCAGATTGAATATCAGTATGATGATTCATCAATCCAGAATATAATTTAGATTGATCTCCTTCGTATAATACTTG
>JAURLW010000113.1 GCA_030831005.1 Bacteroidota bacterium | reverse complement strand
ATTAGAGAAGCGGTTAAAGGTATACCAGGTGCAGAAATAACCGTAGATAAAGAACAAGGTGGTCCGCCATTGCCGAAGCCAATTGTGATAGAAATAAGCGGAGACAATTTAGATTCATTAGTTCGTACAGCAGATCGTTTGAAACGTGAATTGAAATTAAAACAGATCCCTGGAGTAGAAGAATTGAGAAGTGATTTCCAATCGAGCAATCCTGAAATTGTTTTTGATTTAGATCGTCAACGTATGAATGCTGAAGGTATGAATACTTATCAAGTAGCTATGGGATTGCGTACGGCGGTATTTGGTAAAGAGGTGTCTCGTTATAGAGATGCTAATGAAGATTATCCTATTACCTTACGCTTAGCAAAAGATCAGCGTGATAATATTGATGCCGTGAGAAATATGCCCATTACGTTTAGAGATATGGCAACGGGTATTGTAAGAACTATACCAATAAGTTCTTTTGCTACTATCGATTATGCTACAACGTATGGTGGTATAAAACGTAAGAATCAAAAACGAATTATTTCTTTATCCTCAAATGTATTGACGGGTTATAATGAGAATGAAGTAGTTGCTTCTGTAGCTGAAGCCATTAAAGATTTTAATGTGCCGAGTGGTGTGCAATTAAAAATGGGCGGACAACAAGAAGAACAAGCTGAAACTATGGGCTTCTTGGGTAATGCTATGTTTATTGCGGTAGCGTTGATTTTCTTAATTCTTGTTATGCAATTCAATTCGTTTAGCAGAACCATTATAATTATGACAGAAATTATATTCAGTGTATTTGGTGTAATGTTGGGCTGTGGTTTATTTAAAACCGATATTTCTATAGTAATGAGTGGTATTGGAATTGTAGCTCTAGCTGGTATTGTAGTAAGAAATGGTATTTTGTTAGTGGAGTTTATGGATAGTAAATTACATGAAGGCATGGATCCAAGAGCGGCAATTTTAGAAGCCGGCAGAACGCGTATGACGCCGGTATTACTTACCGCTACTGCAGCCATATTGGGTTTAATTCCATTAGCTGTGGGTATGAATATTGATTTCTCAACGTTGTTGAGCGAATGGAATCCGCATATTTATTTTGGAGGCGATAGCGTAGCCTTTTGGGGTCCATTAGCGTGGACTATGATTTATGGTTTATCCTTTGCTACCTTCTTAACCCTTATACTAGTGCCGGTAATGTGTTTGTTGAGTTTCCAATTTAAAGATTGGGTAAAAGCAAAAAAAGCACAAGTATCAAATTTTGTAAAATAATATTTGACAAGTATCAAATTGAAATGCATGGCCAAAAGCCATGCATTTTTTATAGGTACCAATTAATTGGGACTTAGGCTCTTAGGGTGGCTTATAAATCAGTTATAAATTGTATTTTTACCCTCGAAAAATGGAGTTCTATGAATACAAAGAAAAGACCAATACGTGTATTAGTGGCAAAAGTAGGATTGGATGGGCATGATAGAGGTGCAAAAGTTATTGCTGCTGCCTTGCGTGATGCAGGTATGGAAGTCATCTATACAGGTTTGCGACAAACACCGGAAATGGTTGTAAATGCTGCTTTACAAGAAGACGTAGATGCTATTGGTGTGAGTATTTTGAGCGGTGCTCATATGACTGTTTTCCCTAAAATAATGGAAGCAATGAAAGCTAAACAATTAGATAGGGTTTTACTTACCGGCGGAGGTATTATTCCAGATGCAGATATGGAAACATTATCAGCATTAGGTGTAGGTAAACTATTTGCGCCGGGTACCAGCACAGCAGCTATTGCAGATTATATCCATGAGTGGGTAAATAGTAACCGATCAGATTTATTTTAAATAAAGCAATTATGTATCAAACTATATTAACACATACAGAACAAGGTATTTGTACGATTACAATGAATCGTCCTGAAAAAATGAATGCCTTAAATAAAGATCTTATTCAAGAATTAGGTGCTGCCTTAGATGCTGCAAAAATGGATACTTCTGTGCAGGCGGTAATATTAACTGGTGCTGGAGAGAAAGCTTTTGTTGCAGGAGCAGATATTACAGAGTTTACGGAATTACAATCTGCTGGCGGGAAAGCCCTTGCAAGCGTAGGTGCTGCTTTAGTATTCGACAAAATTGAGCAATTCCCTAAACCCATCATTGCTGCGGTTAATGGTTTTGCTTTGGGTGGAGGTTGCGAATTGGCTATGGCTTGTCATTTTAGAATTGCAAGCGAACAAGCAAAATTCGGTCAGCCAGAAGTAAATCTTGGTTTAATTCCGGGTTATGGTGGTACGCAACGATTGACGCAATTAATTGGCAAAGGGAAAGCGATGGAATTACTGATGACAGCCGATATGATTACTGCAAGTGAAGCATTACAATTGGGGCTGGTTAATCATGTGGTGCCAAAAGAGGAATTACTACCCTTAGCAAAGAGCATTTTGACAAAAATTTGTACAAAAGCACCTATCGCAATTAGCCATATTATTCATTTGGTAAACCAAGCAGCTATTGGTGCCCCAGATGGATTGCAACAAGAAATAGATCGATTTGGTGCTTGTTTCGATACAGAAGATAAAAAAGAGGGTATTAGCGCATTTATAGAAAAAAGAAAAGCAAGCTTTAAGGGCGCTTAAATTTTTTTCAAAATCCTATAATAATTACCATAAAAAATGATAACTTGTATTTTTAAAAATAATTTGCACATGCAAAGAATAAATAAAAAACTAATACTATTATTCAGTTTATTTATCATAAGTAGCTCAGTTGTGCGTGCACAAATTGAAGATTATTATTCTGAAGCACCCGGGTTTTCATTGGGTACTACCATCGGTTTATCAGATTTGTGGGGTGATATTGGCACTGCAAGTTCTATGGATCATTACATGAATTCGAATTATAAGAAAAATCTAACCTTCATGGGTGGATTATTATTCAGATATACCTTTGTACCTGCTTTTTCGCTTCGCTTTGGTGTGAATTATGGAAAATTATACGCCTCTGATAATTTTAATGAAGATTTAGCTAAAAAAGCTAAAAGCATGGAAGAGGACGCAGCTCAACGTTATTATCGCAATTTAAATGTGAGAACCAATATTTGGGAAGGTAATATTATGTTTGAATATGCTCCTTTTAGAATGAATACAGAATCGAATCGATCTAGAAGACGCATGCAGCCTTATATTACAGGAGGAATTGGTATTTTCCACTACAAACCACAAGGATTGTACATTAACAGAGCTACAAGAAGAGAACAATGGGTAGATTTAATTGATTTACACACGGAAGGCGTAGGCTTAAGTACTACAGGTGCTACCAGTGCAGCTTTGCCAAGCCTATGGCAAGTAGCAATTCCTATGGGTTTTGGTATGAGATGGGATTTAAATCACAAAGTATCATTAGGAGTGGAGTATATTTATAGAATGACGATGACCGATTTATTGGATGATGTAAGCGATAAATATGTGAATCCACAAGTATTTACAGCTAGTTTAAGTCCAGAAAAAGCGGCCATTGCAACAGATATTTATGATAAGACTTGGGTGCTAATTCCCAATTACCAAAGAAATGTGGGTGATAAAAGAGGGAATAGTGCAGATAAAGATGCCTATTCAACCCTATCTATCACTTTTATTTACCGTTTATCGAGCAGATGGAATCAATGGTGGTAATCCCTTTAAAAGAACATTTAAACTCATGCGACAAGATGCTCTTGTCGCTTTTTTTTGCAATAGAATCAACTATTTGATGTAAATTGCAAGTAATAAATTGAAGATGTATGTTTGCCTTTCTTGAAGGAAATTTAGTTTACAAATCACCCTCTATGTTGCATCTGCTAGCAGGCGGTGTAGGATATGAAATTCATATCACCTTACAGACCTTTTCTAAGATACAACATTTAGATACCTGCCTCCTTTGGATGCATTTGCAAATACGTGAAGATGCTTGGGTATTGTATGGTTTTGCCGACGAGCAAGAGCGACAAACTTTTCGTCAACTATTGAATATCAATGGAGTAGGAGCTGCAACAGCTCGTATTATCTTATCTTCTTTAACACCTGAAGAATTGGAAAGAGCCGTTTCAACGGAAGATGCTAAGACTCTAGAGCGGGTCAAAGGTATTGGTTCTAAAACGGCTCAACGAATTATTTTAGAATTAAAGGGGAAATTGCAAATAGATAAAAATTCTTCTTCAAATACGACTAAAATACACAATACTATTGAGCAAGATGCGTTAATAGCTTTAGTAAATTTAGGCATTAATAAAGTGGCTGCTGAAAATGCACTAAATAAAATAGATGGTATAGCCTCGCTCACCATTGAAGAAATAATAAAACAAGCGTTAAGATTAATTTAGGATTTAAACATGAAGTGTTTAGTGTCGGGAAGAACGAATAATAAAAATATAAAAAATAGACAATGGATTGTTGTATCAACAATCCTTTTCTTGCTATATCATAATCCCTCCGTTTTTGCTGCCGATAAAGATAGTACTCAAAAAGATGCTAATCGTGCATTAAAGTTTAGAATAGATGATAGTAATGGGGATCCTATAACAGGTAAAAAAACACCCAGTTTTGATTTAAATGATCCTTCTAACCTCTCAAAGCAAATAGAATATGACCCAGTTGATGGTAATTATTATTTTATTGAGAAAATTGGAGGACGTTATTTTAGAACACCCACCTATCTTACTCGAGAAGAATATTTGAAATTCAAAGCCAAGCAAGATGAGCAAGCTTATTGGAGAAGAAGATTAGATGCCTTGGCGCTTTTTGAGAAGAAACCACAATTACCAGTCATGTATAAAGATGGGATATTTGATCGCATCTTTGGAGGTAGTTCTATTTCCGTAAGGCCGCAAGGAAATGTAGACGTGAGATTTGGTGGTAATTGGCAAAATATTAAAAACCCAGCACTTACTCAACGTGCTCAAAAGTATGGCATCTTCGATTTCGATATGCAAATGAATATCAATTTTATTGCGGCTATTGGTGATAAAATGAAATTCAATATCAGCAATAATACCAAAGCAACTTTTGATTTTCAGAACGTTCAAAAATTAGATTACACGGGTAAAGATGATGAGATCATTAAAAAGATTGAAGCCGGTAATATTAGTTTCCCATTAAAAAGTAATTTAATCAAAGGTGTTCAATCGCTATTTGGATTAAAAACACAATTACAATTTGGAAAGTTATGGGTAACAGGTGTTGTTTCGCAACAAAAATCAAAAAAACAAAGCTTAACTATACAAGGTGGTGGACAAGCACAAACCTTTTCTGCAAAAGCTGATGATTACGAAGAAAATAGACATTTCTTATTAGGTCAGTATTTTAAAGATCAATACAATACCAGTTTAAAGAACTATCCATTAATCAATTCCTTAGTTACTATTAATAAAATTGAAGTTTGGGTTACCAATCGTACTGGAGCTGTAGAAGGTGTTCGCGATATATTGGCCTTCATGGATTTGGGAGAACAAAAGCCCTATAATGCTAGTATTACTAATGCAGCTAAGCCAGTCTATCCAGACAATAGAGCCAATACTTTGTATGACATGATTATGCAAACGAGTAATGCACGTTTGCAAAGTAATGCAACGAGTACTGCCTTAGCTTTAGGTTTTAAACAAGGATTAGATTTTGAACGCACGACCGCAAGGAAATTAGCAACAAGTGAATATTCCTTTAATACACAGTTAGGCTACATTTCTTTAAATACGCAATTAAATCCAGATGATATATTGGCGGTATCTTATCGCTATACGTATAATGGTCAAGTTTTTCAGGTGGGTGAATTCGCAGAGGATCTTCCGCCCGATTCTACCAATACTAAGGTCTTGTACATGAAGTTATTGAAAGGAACATCTGCAAGACCTCAGTTGCCGATTTGGAATTTGATGATGAAGAATATATATGCTTTAGGTGGATATGGAATTTCAAAAGAAGATTTTAGATTAAATATTTTATTCCAAGATCCAGGTGGGGGAGAAAAAAGATATTTACCTGAAGGCGTAAAGGCAGGCGTTCCTTTAATTAGTGTTTTAAATCTAGATCGTTTAAATCCTCAAAATGACCCATCGCCCGATGGTGTTTTTGATTTTGTTGAAGGATTGACTATCAACACCCAACAAGGTAAATTGATATTCCCCGTATTAGAACCCTTTGGATCTGATTTGCTTCCAGCAGTTGCTAACGAACCGCAATTGCAGCGCAAATATTTGTATCAAATTCTTTACGATTCTACTAAAACTATAGCTCGTCAGTTTCAGCAGAATAATAGATATATGATGAGAGGTACCTATAAATCAGCTTCTTCATCAGAAATTTTCTTAGGTGGTTTTAATATTCCTCAAGGCTCTGTATCGGTAACTGCAGGCGGACAAAGATTGCTAGAGAATATAGATTTTCAAATGGATTATGGTTTGGGTAGAATTAAAATTACCAATACGGGTATTTTAAGTTCCGGCATTCCTATTAATATCCAATATGAAGACAATGCCACATTCGGATTTCAGCAACAAAACTTAATGGGTATTCGTTTGGATTATTATTTGAATGAAAAATTCAATATTGGTTCAACCGTTATGAAATTAACCGAACGACCATTCACCCAAAAAACAATTATAAACGAAGATCCAATTAGAAATACGGTATTAGGTGTTGATGTCAACTACCAATCTGAATCTAAATTCATAACCCGATTATTAGATAAATTACCAATTTACGCAACGACTACACCGTCATTCCTATCCTTTTCAGCTGAAGGTGCTGGTATCTTTCCTGGTTCATCTAAATTAATTAATACAGGTGCTGATCCAGAAGGTGCTGTATACATTGATGATTTTGAAGGTACGCGAAGCAGTTATGATTTAAAATCACCTATGTTGTCTTGGTCATTAGCATCTACGCCACTTAATGCGTTAAACAAGTATGGTAGTGTTTTATTTCCAGAGGCTGCTGATAATAATAAACTAAGTATTGGAAAAAATAGAGCCCGATTGGCATGGTATTTTATAGAGCCTCAATTGGTAGATCCAAGTTTTGGAGGTACCACGTCTAATGTAAAAAAAGATGTCAATCAACATTATATTCGATTAGTACAATTGCAAGATGTATTTCCACAAAGATCCTATACAACTTTGCAAAATGCATTAACTACATTAGATCTTGGTTTTTATCCTAAGCAACGTGGACCTTATAATTTCGATGATCAAAATGTAAATATAGATGGTTCCTTGAAAGACCCACAAGCAAGATGGGGCGGTATTATGCGACCAATTGAGTATAGTGATTTTGAAGCTTCGAATGTAGAATTTATAGAGTTTTGGATGTTAGATCCATTTATCAATAATAGTAATCCATCTGCAAATGGTTCTATGTATATCAACTTAGGAAACGTTTCAGAAGATGTAATGAAAGACTCAAGAAAGTTTTTTGAGAATGGAATAGCCGCACCTAAAAATCCAGCACAATTAGATCAAAGTATTTGGGGGTATATTCCTCGATTTCAACAACAGATTACCCGCTCCTTTGATAATGATCCAAGCGCAAGAGCAGTACAAGATGTAGGTTATGATGGATTAACAGATGAAGAAGAGCAAGAATTTTTTAAAGTTTATTTAGATCGATTAGCTGCAAGTTTTGGTACAAGTTCTAAAGTATATCTAGATGCCATAGCCGATCCTGCAACAGACAATTTCAAGCATTTTAGAGATGCTGTTTTTGATCAGCCCACAGTAAGTGCAATCTCGCGTTATAAGTACTTTAATAATCCTCAAGGTAATTCTCCTATTCCTGCTGCAAATGCTGCCGTTTCTAATGCAGCAACTACCTTGCCAGAAACGGAAGATATCAATCGCGATAATGCCTTGAGCGAATCAGAAGATTACTTTCAATACCGTATAGATGTACAGCCCAACATGCAAGTGGGTACTAACTTTATTGTAAGTAAGCAAGTAAGTAATGTAAAATTACCGAATGGCAATACAGAGCCCGAAACGTGGTATCAATTTAAAATACCTATTAGGGAGTATCAACAAAAGATTGGGAATATAGCTGATTTTAGATCTATTCGTTTTATGCGATTATATTTAAACGGTTTTGAAGATAGTGTTGTACTTCGTTTAGCTAGGTTAGAACTAGGAAGAAATCAATGGCGTCAGTATCTTTTTTCTTTACAATCTCCTGGTGAAAATATACCAGAAGCTGATAAAAAAACAACTGAATTTGCAATTGCCTCTGTTAGCTTAGAAGAAAATGGACAACGTGCTCCAGTAAATTATGTTATGCCTCCAGGTATCATCCGTCAACAAACTGCAGTTTCAAACGGACAAAATATTCAATTAAATGAGCAGTCTTTATCATTGCAAGTATGTGGATTGAAAGATGGTGATGCAAGAGCGGTTTATAAAGAAGTAGGTATAGATATGCGACAGTTTTCTACGATGAAGATGTTCATTCATGCAGAATCTCGCTTAGGTCAAGCTCCTTTAAAAGACGGTGATGTATGTGCTGCTATACGTATCGGTAGCGATTTTACCAATAACTATTATGAATATCAAATCCCTTTAACCGTTACGCCTAACAATACAGCAGACCCTTATCAAATATGGCCGGATAAGAATAAATTAGAATTAGTATTAGATCAGTTAGTTGCCGCTAAAACAGCGCGTAATAATGCAGGTTTGCCAAGTTTTATTCCGTACCAATCTATTGATGCTAAAGGAAATACGATTGTAGTTGTTGGTAATCCAAATGTGGGAGAAGCAAAAACAATTATGCTTGGCATTTTAAATCCAAAGAAAACTACCACTACACCAAACGATGATGGTTTGGCTAAATGTGTAGAAGTTTGGTTCAACGAAATGCGTATGACAGGTATGAATCAAGAACCTGGCTATGCAGCATCTGGTAAAGTGAATATTCAATTGGCAGATTTAGGTAGTGTGCGTGCTAGCGGTAGTATGCATACCACAGGTTACGGTAATATCGATCAAAAATTAAACCAGCGCTTTAGAGATAATTTTTATCAATATGATGCATCTACCAATTTAAGCTTAGGTAAACTATTGCCAAAACAATGGGGTGTACAACTACCTTTTTATGTGGGCTATTCATCAACGATAAGCAATCCTATATTTGACCCTTATGATTTAGATGTGAAGTTTGCTGATAAATTAAATAGAGCAAGTTCATCAGCACAACGTGATAGCATTAAAAATGCAGCACAAGATTTCGCAAGCATTTTCAGCTTCAATTTTACTAACGTTAGAATTATGGGTAATCAGGAGAAACAAAGAAAATTTGTTTCGCCATTAAGCATAAAAAATTTCGACTTTTCTTATTCCTATAATAAACAATTTAAAAGAAATCCTCTTATAGAGCGTGATGAAATTACGCAACAAAAATTGGGCATTGGTTATACCTACAGTATCAAATCAAAACCTATAGAACCATTTAAAAAGTTAATCAAGTCGAGATCAAAATGGTGGGCACTTGTAAGAGATGTTAATCTTAATTTAGTTCCATCTACTTTGACATTTAGAACAGATTTAAACAGAGTGTTTAATGAAACGCAAATGAGAACTATTGGCGATGCTGCTTATCCATTAGATCCAACCTATTTTAAGAACTTTATTTGGAATAGAACGTACACGATTCGTTGGCAATTAACCAACTCCCTTTCATTTGATTTAAATGCAAATAATAATTCTAGAATAGATGAACCTTTTGGTAGAATAGATACTAAAGAAAAACAAGATACCTTAATTCAATTATTACAAACAGGCGGTCGTAATACCTTGTATACGCAAAATGCCAATGCAAGTTATAACGTACCCTTGAATAAATTTCCGCTTACTGATTGGACAAGTTTACGATTGACTTACGGAACTACCTACAACTGGACAGCAGCTTCGAGAATAGCTGCAAGCTTGGGTAATACTATTGCAAACACCCAAAATATTCAGATTAATGGAGAGATGAATTTTACGCAACTCTATAACAAATCAAGATGGATGCGTATGCTTTCACAACCTGTAAGAACAGATGCAAATGCTAAATTGCCAAACTCGGTTAAGAATTTAATTAGCAAAAACAATCCTTTTGAAGTTATGGATGCAGCTCCATCCGACGATAAGAAACAAGGTGCTAAAGGAGCAAAAGAAACTGCGACAGCTGGGTCCTCTAAAGAAAGTGCCTCTAATGCAAAAGAAGAGGAAAAAACTAAATTGCAAAAAGCTGAAGAAGCAAAAAAACTATTGGAACAACAAAAAAATAAGATTATTATCAATGGAGTTGAACTAACGCCAATGCAAATAGCGAAGTATACTAATAAGCAATTAGATTCTTTAAAATCAATTATGCGTAAGCAGCAGTTAGCTTTAGTAAAGGCAGAAAAACAAAAAATTAAACTTGAGAAAAAGTTAGCGCGTTTACAAAAAAGACAAACACAAACAAGTATTACGGGCGTTAAAAGATTTTTTGGAAAGCTGCTAACTATGATTAAAAGAACAACGCTAAATTATACAGAAACAGGTGGTACTACATTGCCGGGTTTTATGGATAGCTCAGTTGCCCTTGGCTTAAATCCTCAATCGATGCAGCCAGGATTAAATTATGTATTCGGCGGACAACCTAATAATTCTTGGTTTGAACAACAAGCAAACCTAGGTCGTTTGAGCAAAGACACTTTATTTAATGGACAACTCAGACAAACCTTTTCTCAAAATTTATCTATAACGGGAACCTTGGAGCCAATATCTGATCTAAGGGTAGATTTATCTTTAAATAGAACATTTTCAAAATCGCACAGTGAATTATTTAAAGACGTCAATAATGATGGCATATTTGACCGTAACAATCCATATGAAACAGGTTCGTTTACGATGAGTTATATTGGCGTAAAATCCATGTTTAAAGATGGTGGGGCTAACTCTGAACTATTTAATACTTTCTTAGCTAACACGGCTACGGTATCTAATCGTTTGGGGGCTAATAATCCGTATATAGCTGGTTTGCCAGACCCAACCAATCCTGCATATAGCAAAGGATATACTAAGTTTTCGCAAGCTGTTTTAATACCTTCCTTTGTAGCGGCATATAGTAGTAAAACAGCTAAGGATATTCCATTAATGAACAACGAAGTTGATCATATTAAAGCTAATCCATTTAAATATTTTCTACCATTACCTAATTGGAAACTCTCTTATACCGGCTTGGCAAAACTGCCTAAATTGAAAGAAATCTTTACCAATGTAGTAGTTAATCATGCCTACACCGGCACACTTTCCATGAATGGCTTCGTATCTTCTTTGTTCTACAGAGATGCTTTATCTATTGGCTTCCCTTCTTTTATAGATTCTAATTCTAATAACTTAGTACCTTTTTATCAAGTGCCCAATATTACCATTAATGAGCAATTCAATCCTATATTGGGCGTAGACCTAGCCTTGAAAAATAAAATGACTTTTCATATTGAGTATAAAAAGTCAAGAACCTCAAGTTTAAGTCTGATCGATTATCAAGTAAGTGAAGTGAAAAGTGCAGAATTTGTTTTTGGTGCTGGTTGGCGTGTTAAAGGCATCGTATTGCCTTTTCCCATTGCTGGTGTGAAGAAGTTGAAAAATGACCTGAATATTAAATTAGATATCGGTTTGCGAGACGATAAAACGACTAATACGTTTATTGCGCAAAATCTATCTGTAATTAGTAGAGGTCAGCAAGTAATATCCATATCGCCGTCGGCAGATTATATCGTAAGTGATAAAATTACCCTGCGTTTTTTCTATGATAGAAGACAGACGATCCCTTATGTATCTAATTCATTCCCAATGACTACCACAACGGGCGGTGTAACCTTACGCTTTATTTTTGCTAATTAATTCAACAAAGAGGCTTTATGAGCTGTTTTAGTACAAATCGTGATAAAAATCAATTTACCAATAGCAAATACTAACTTATATTTGTATTAATAAATAAAACTATGACACAAGTATCCTTTGAAGCATCTTTCCAAAAGAAAATAGATGAAGAAATCATGATCGAGCCTCAGGATTATATGCCTGATGAGTATAGAAAAACTTTGATTCGTCAAATTTCACAACATGCACATAGCGAAATCGTTGGTATGTTGCCAGAAGCCAATTGGATTACCCGTGCACCTTCTTTAAGAAGAAAAGCTGTATTGTTAGCTAAAGTACAAGATGAAGGTGGTCACGGATTGTATTTATATAGCGCTGCGGAAACATTGGGTATTACGCGCGATCAAATGTTGCATCAAT
Organism: Bacteroidota bacterium; assembly: GCA_030831005.1. Lineage (GTDB taxonomy): Bacteria > Bacteroidota > Bacteroidia > Chitinophagales > Chitinophagaceae > CAIWHF01. Next base: position 11,049 of record JAURLW010000113.1, on the reverse strand, counting down.
TACATACGGGGGTAGCTAAATACTCCTCTATATTTAATTATCCTACTATTACGTGGGCTGATATGGGTGCTATAGGTTGGTTAGTAGACGGCGCTGCAATTATGAATCAAGTGCCTTTGTGCAGAACCTCTTATGGTCCATATGCAAGAGCAATGGTGCGTGTTTGTAAAGAAGAAAGTTTCCATCAACGTCAAGGTTTTGAAATTATGCTCAATCTTTCAAAGGGAACTCCAGTGCAAAAACAAATGGCTCAAGATGCATTAAATCGTTGGTGGGCTCCAGCGCTCATGATGTTTGGTCCGCTTGATGCGGTGAGTCCAAACACAGCTAAAAGCATGGAATGGAGAATTAAGCGTTTTACTAACGACGAGTTGCGTCAGCGTTTTATAGACGTTACCGTAGATCAGATTCGATTATTAGGATTAGCATTACCAGACGAGAATATTAAGTGGAATGAAGAACGAGGACATTATGATTCTAGCGAATTAAATTGGGATGAGTTTTGGAATGTAGTCAAGGGAAATGGACCTTGTAATAAAGAACGCTTAGCTACTCGTGTAAAAGCATGGGAAGATGGAGCGTGGGTGCGCGAAGCAGCAAGTGCATACGCAGAAAAAAGAAAAACAAAAAAAGCAGCTTAAAATTATTGATATGAGCAACGAACATAAGGAATGGCCTTTGTGGGAAGTATTTATTAGAAGCAAAGCCGGTTTAGATCATAAACATGCAGGTAGTTTGCATGCTGCAGATGCTCAAATGGCTATTGAAAATGCACGTGATGTATATACACGTCGTATGGAGGGAATTAGCATTTGGGTGGTAGAGAGTAAACATATACATGCATCTAATCCTGAAGAAGCAGATGCATTCTTTGATCCGGCTCAAGATAAAATCTACCGTCATCCTACTTTTTATAATTTGCCTGATGAGCTTAAGCACATGTAGGTTTTAAGATACAGCTATGAGCTCCGTAACAACTTTAAAATATACCTTGCAGCTTGCCGATAATGTTCTCATTATGGGACAACGTTTGGCGGCATTGTGTGGGAAAGGCCCTATTTTAGAACAAGATATTGCCTTGACGAATATTTCATTAGATCAAATAGGACAAGCACGTTCTTTATATCAATACGCTGCAACTATTGTTAATAATATGTCAGTAGCTGATAAAGCGCAGCTATTCAATGCTCCTTTATTACAAGAAAAAATTAATAATAAGCTAAGCATTACAGAAGATGATTTAGCGTATTTGAGAGATGCTTGGGATTATAGAAATTGTTTATTAGTAGAACAAGAAAATGGAGATTGGGCATATACCGTAGCGCGTTCTTTCTTTTTTGATCGTTTTCAATATTTATTGTACACTGCTATGCTAAAAAGTACAGATAGTACTTTAGCCGCAATAGCAGAAAAGTCATTGAAAGAAGTGCAATACCATATTAAATGGGCGAGTGAATGGGTAATCCGTTTAGGTGATGGTACCGATATTAGTAAAGAAAAAATGCAACAAGCATTACAAGCTCGTTGGGAGTATACTGGTGAAATGTTTACCATGAATGAGCTTGAAAAAGAAGCCTATAATATAGGCATTGGTGTTGATGTTAGTCAACTACAGCAAACGTATCAGCAGCAAATAGAAACCATTGTTCAAGAAGCAGGTTTGCAAATGCCTACAGCTGCTTGGATGCAAACAGGTGGTAAAAATGGAGTGCATACTGAACATTTGGGGTATATCTTAGCTGAAATGCAGTATTTGCAAAGAGCTTATCCAAATATGGAATGGTAGGAATATTCTGCCTTTCTTCTTTAAAGTTATGAACATGTTTTTTAAAAAAACAAATAGTAGTTATATAGCCATTTTACTTCTTGTAATTGGCTATGTTTTTTTTGATTACATTTTTCATTTTAATAGCAGTGTAATTACGCTGGGTGGCGACGGACTAAAAAATTATTTTTGTTTTTTAAATCATGCTATGCATGGTTATGGTTTTCATTATACGGGTATGCATTATCCCTTTGGAGATCATGTAATCTATACCGATAATGAGCCGCTGTTTTCCGTTCCGCTTTCTTATTTAGTTCATCATTTTCATTTAGGTATTGGCTTTATCAATTTTATTTTCTTTGAGAGCATTGCACTTTCTTATTTTCTAGCTAGCTATTATTGCTTTCTATTTTTAAACGAATATAAAGTTCCAAAATGGCTGAGTACGATTGCGGCCTTACTGATTGTATTGCTGTCGCCACAGCTATTGAGAACGCAAGCACATTATGGTTTGAGCTTTGCGCATATTATACCCATGTGGTTATATTTTATTTTGAACTATTATAAAACAAGAAAAAAACAATACCTCCTTTATTTATTGCTTTTAAATTTTACAGCCAGTTTTTTACATCTTTATTTTGCTGGACTTCTATTGCTAATGAGTTTGACTTTTGCTTTGGTTTATTATTTTTTAATAAAGGAAAATAAAATTAGAACCCTTTTAGCTATTAATGCCATTCCCGTAATGGTTTTAGGCTTTGTAAAAGTCTTTTTATATTTCACCGATCCTATTCTAGATAGGCCTGCAAATCCTGGTGGGCATCTTGCATATAAAACTAATTTTATTGATTTGATTGCTGATCCCTTCTCTACCATCATAGATTTTTTTCAAGATAAAGGGCTTATGGCACATGTTAACGATGTTACGGAAGGCTTGTGTTATTTGGGTATTATACCTATGGTCAGTTTAGTTTTTTTGGCTTTTTATTATGCATTTCAAATGCTTATTCATAAAAAGTTTGCTTCTTTTCGCAATATAGAAACTGCTTTTTTTCTAAGTGCCTTGCTTTTATTGCTCTTTGCTATGGGCTTGCATTTGACTATTGGCATCGATCGTTTATTTCATTATGCACCCTTCTTAAAACAGTTTAGAAGTTTGGGTAGATTTAGTTGGTATTTTTATTATGTAGCTACTTTATTGGCAGTTGTTGGTATAAGCAAAATAGCTCAAACCCAATGGGTGCCCAAAAAAGTAACTACTGTCCTTTTGCTATTGGGATGTATGATATGGTTAGTAGATGCCAATGGACGCATCCTCTATATGAAACAAAATGCAGCGGTTTATAATAGCAACTATACCTATTTTCATAGAATTGGAGAGCCTTCTTGGGAATCGTTCTTGAACGCCAAGGGCTATTCCAAAAATGATTTCCAGTGTATTGCCGCAGTGCCCTTTATACATGTGGGTTCAGATAAAATATGGCGAGAAGGCGTAGTTACCAATACTTGGATGCTCAGTAAGAATGCAGTTATAGGGTATGAGTTAGAATTGCCTATGATGAATGCGCTTTTAGCAAGAGCATCGTGGTCACAATCCTTTGAGCAAGTTAAATTTGATGCGGGTTATTTTGTAGATCATACGCTTTTAAAAAAATTACCTAATACAAAAAGCATTTTAGTATTACGATTAAAAGAAGAAAATATTATCACTCCAGATCAACAAGGGCTATTAAATGCGTGTGATAGTTTAGGTTTTTTCGATGAAGTATATGTATACAGTTTATCCGTAGCGACTTATTTGCAACAACAACAAAAAGTAATTGATTCTTGTATACGCAATTCCAATACGCAAAATCCTTTCTATTATTTGAATGAATTTGAACAGGCCTCTGCTAAAGGTATTAACGGCAAGGCCTTTGCATGGCAGGATTATTCAAAAGATACGGTATTGGCTCGCATCTCTGTTAAGCAACTTGACACCAAAGTATTAAATGAATTTTCTATTTGGATTGATTATACCAAAGACAATTTAAAATATCCCTACTACGCAATCTGTTTTTACAATTCTAACGATGAGCAAATACAACAAGTAGACGTTAATGCAAAAACTGCAGATGATAGTTGGAATGGTTGGTATAGAGCTAAAACTTTTTTCTCAGTACCTAGTTCCACTGCTTATGTATTAATTAAAATAATGCCAAGTGATTGTAATAACTTTATTGCCATGGATCGTTTAGAGATTAGACCTATTAATTATAATCGTGTAGATTCTTTAAATGCAACTTATTTTATTTTAAACAATCATATTTTAAGTAATGATTACCGTAGATAATTGTTGGACCTACTTAGATGAAGTTGCCGATCCGGAAGTGCCGGTCCTTTCTATAATTGATTTAGGTATTGTTAGAGACCTATTCGTAGATAGCGCAATTGGATCTGTACGCGTGGTAATAACGCCTACCTATAGCGGTTGTCCGGCTATGGATGTTATTGCTATGCAAATAAGAATGTGTTTATTAAGCAAGGGTGCAAAACAAGTTCTGGTAGAAAATCAGATTAGTCCATCCTGGACCACCGATTGGATGACGGAAAGAGGAAAAGAAAAATTAGAAGCATATGGAATTGCACCACCTAAAAGAAAATCATCAAATCCTTTAGCGCTCTTTGAAGAAGATACGGTAACGTGCCCTAAGTGCAAGTCGGATGATACCGTTTTGACGAGTCAGTTTGGCGCTACTTCTTGCAAAGCATTATATAAATGTAATCATTGTAAAGAACCGTTTGAACATTTTAAATGTCATTAAATTGAGTTATGATCCTACATAAATTTGAAAAAAAGAACCAAGCATTAGCCAGTAAAGAGGTGTATTTAAAGCGTGTGCTTAAGAATATTCTTTTTGCATTTGCTATTTTAATTGTTTGCTTAGCCATTGGTGTATTGGGCTATCATTTTACCGATGGTGTTCCTTGGATAGATGCTTTACATAATGCTTCTATGATTTTGAGTGGTATGGGACCCGTAGTACAAATCAATTCTGTTGGAGGAAAATTATTTAGTTCAGCTTACGCATTATTTAGTGGGGTAGCCTTTATAACTAATATCGGATTGATATTGGCACCTATGGCACACCGCTTATTTCACAGCTTGCATATAGATGTTGATTAATTTCTTTTATTAGAAATTCCTAAATGTTGCATAGCATTTTGGGCAGCTACTTGTCCAGCATCTTTTTTATTATAACCAGTACCGGTAGCAATAATTGTTTCATCCATTTTGATACCAATGGTAAACATGCGTTTGATACCTTCTTGTTGTACGTCTAACTCTTCAAAGGTAATACTCACCATATTTTTTTGTGCCCAGGTCAATAACTGATTTTTATAATTGGTGTCTGTTTTCTCAATCGTATCCAGATCGATATAATTTTTAATAAGCTCATTCAATACAAAATGGCGGGTGAGCTCATAACCTCTATCGAGATAAATGGCGCCAATTAAGGCTTCTAAGGCATTTCCAAAGATATGTGAGCGACTTAATCCGCGATCGTACTTATTGTATTGCACTATTTTTTCAATGCCCATTCTTGTAGCGATGGCATTTAAAGATTCTCGCCTAACGATTCGGGATCTTATTTCGGTAAGAAAGCCTTCGTCTTGATTTGGATATTTTCTAAATAAAAATTCACCTACGATAGCCCCTAACATGGCATCACCTAAAAATTCAAGGCGTTCGTTATTTCTACTTATTTCGTCGGAACTAGAGCGGTGGGTAAGAGCAATTTCATAAAAACGCAATTGTTTAGGTTGGAAGCCTAGTACATGTTCTAATTGAACAAACAACGCTTTATTGCGTGAAAATAAATAGCGAATATGCAATCGAGAAAAGAGGCTCAAAATTAAGGCTCGTATTTCTTAAATATAACGGAAGCATTATGTCCGCCAAAACCAAAAGTGTTGCTTAATGCAGCTCTTACTTCTTTATGTTGGGCTTTGTTGAACGTGAAATTTAATCTTGTATCAAATGCAGGATCATCCGTGAAGTGATTAATGGTTGGAGGAATTGCATTGTTGACCACAGATAAAATACTAGCAATAGCTTCAATAGCGCCTGCAGCACCTAATAAGTGACCGGTCATAGATTTAGTGGAGCTGATGTTTAATTTATAGGCATGCTCACCAAATACTTTTTGAATAGCTGTAACTTCACTGATATCTCCTAATGGTGTAGAAGTGCCGTGAACATTGATATAGTCGATATCTTCAGGGCGCATATCTGCATCCTCTAAAGCATTTTTCATTACATTATAAGCACCCAATCCTTCAGGATGTGGAGCGGTTAAATGATGCGCATCAGCACTAGCGCCACCACCCGCAATTTCTGCGATGATAGGAACGCCTCTTTTGATAGCGTGTTCGTATTCCTCTAAAATGATAGCGCCTGCGCCTTCGCCCATTACAAAGCCATCTCTGTCCACATCAAAAGGACGACTAGCTGTTTTTGGTGCATCGTTGCGTTCGGAAAGTGCTTTCATGGCATTAAAACCACCTACACCAGCTTCATTAATAACGGCTTCAGAACCGCCACAGATAATAGCATCTGCTTTTCCTAAGCGAATATAGTTATACGCATCAATAATTGCATTGGTTGAAGATGCACAAGCACTTACAGTTGCAAAATTGGGACCTCTAAAACCATATTTCATGGAAATGTGGCCAGATGCGATATCTAAAATTAATTTAGGAATAAAGAAAGGGTTGAATCTTGGAGTGCCATCACCTAAGTAGAAATTACGCACTTCCTCCATAAAGGTAGTCATACCACCTATGCCTGAACCCCAAATAACGCCTACTCTATCTTTATTGATAGTCTCGTCGTTTAATTTAGCGTGTTCTACTGCTTGAGATGCAGCTACTACCGCTAATTGAGAAAAACGGTCTAATTTTCTTGCTTCTTTTCTATCGAAATAATCCTCTGGATTAAATCCTTTCAATTCACAAGCAAATTGCGTTTTAAATTTACTAGCATCAAACAATGTAATAGAATCGGCACCCGAAACCCCATTTAAAAGTCCTTCCCAATATGCAGATACTGAGTTTCCTAAGGGAGTAAGGGCGCCGAGACCCGTTACCACTACGCGTTTTAACGGTTTATTCATTGTATTAATTCAGTAAAAAAATTAAAATTACTTAACGTGTTCTTCTAAGTAAGAAACAGCCATACCAACAGTTGTGATGGTTTCAGCTTGTTCGTCTGGGATAGAGATATTGAATTCTTTTTCAAATTCCATAATCAATTCTACAGTATCTAAAGAATCAGCTCCTAAATCATTAGTAAAGCTAGCTTCTGGAGTTACTTCAGACTCGTCAACACCTAATTTGTCAACGATGATTTTTTTTACGCGGTTTGCAATTTCAGACATGTTATCTAATTTTTAGTTTGTTATTAGAGTGCAAAAATATACTTTTTACTAAAAAGGGGAAATGTTTATGCAATTCTTTTATCAAATTTTTTATAAATACTTGTAAATCAATTAAATAAAAAATAATTATGTTGTAATATTATTCGAAAAAACCTCTTTTTTAAGCTATTATAAGGCCATCTTGCATTTTTATCACCCGATCGGTGCTCTTGGCAAGGTGTTCATTATGGGTTACAATTACAAAGGTTTGTTGTAATTCTGTTCGCAATTTTGAAAATAATTCGTGTATACTTTGTGCATTATGGCTATCTAAATTTCCAGTAGGCTCATCGGCAAAAACAATAGCGGGTTTATTAATTAAGGCTCTTGCAATAGCTATGCGTTGTTGCTCGCCACCAGAGAGTTCATTCGGCTTTTTATGGGCTTTGCCGGTCAAGTTCATATAGTCTAAAAGTTCAAGTGCATAGCGTTCTGCTTGCGCTTTATCTTTTTTGGCGATCCATTGCGGCAAACAAATATTTTCTAATGCACTGAATTCGGGTAATAGATGATGAAATTGAAATACAAAACCGATGGATTGATTTCTAAAGTCAGCCATTTCGTTTTTACTTAAAGTATGCACTGCGGTGTTATTAATGCTAATGCTGCCAGCATCGGCAGTGTCTAAAGTACCTAATATATGCAATAGCGTACTTTTTCCTGCGCCGGAAGGACCCATAATCGCCACCATTTCAGCTGGTTGCACCGATAGTGATACTCCTTTTAATATAATGGACTGATCGTATTGCTTTTTAATATCTACTGCTTGTAGCATGCCTTGTTTGATTATTATACGTCAAAGAAAAACTATTTTTTTTAATTTAAAATTACAATTATTGCTTTTTAAGAAAATAATAAAAAACAAAAATTTGTATATTTTAAATGAAAACTTACATTTGCGTAAATTATCAAAAATTTAAAAATAAATCATAGCATATGTTTTGGACACTTGAATTGGCTTCTCATTTAGAAGAAGCACCATGGCCAGCTACTAAAGACGAGTTAATTGATTATGCAATTCGCTCTGGTTCTCCTTTAGAGGTTGTAGAAAATTTGCAGGAATTAGATGACGAAGGAGAGATCTATGAAGCCATTGAAGATATTTGGCCTGACTATCCTACGCAAGAAGATTTCTTCTTTAACGAAGATGAGTATTAAAAAAAATCCTGAACTACGGTTCAGGATTTTTTATTTGTGTTACTTTGGGTGGTTTTAATAAATCAATCCACTCATCTGTTGTTTTAGCATCTTCAATTGAAAAATTACCAATTTTCGTTCGCCTCAATTCTTTTAAATATCCCCCGCAATTTAAGGCAGCGCCAAAATCATGCGCCAAAGAACGAATATAGGTGCCCGTGCTGCAATGCACTTCAAAGTGCACTTCTGGCAAAGCTATTTTTGTTATGATGAATTGTGAGATTTCTACTTGTCGAGGTTCTAAAACAATTTCAATACCTTCTCGTGCCGACTCATAAGCGCGTTTTCCATCTTTTTTTATAGCAGAATGTATTGGTGGCACTTGTTGGATATGGCCTTCAAATTTTTTTCTAGCTGTTTCAATTTCTTCTGCACTGATGTGTGCATAAGGTAAAGGATTGCTGGGTGTAGTTTCTAAATCATAGGATTCGGTTGTAGCACCTAATTCAATAATGCCGGTATATACTTTAGGCAATTTTTGATACATCATGATTTGCTTGGTTTGTTTGCCAGTGCAGGCAATTAACAAGCCAGTTGCTAGCGGATCGAGGGTGCCACAATGCCCAATCTTTTTTACTTTTAGGCCTTTCTTGATTTTAAATAACGCATCAAAGGAGGTCCACTTATACGATTTGTCGATAAGGAGTAAGGCACCTGTTTTTAGCGTTTCTAAATCTGGAATTGGCTGCATGGAGAAATAATAATTTTTTAAAAGTACTATTTATAATGCAATCTTAAAAATTAGCATTTCTTTTAAGGTGTAAATGTGCGATTAAAAATATATTTGTAAAAAATAAACGACTATGAACAATCATGAAATAGATTATACCATCTTTGGAGAAGAGATGCAATATGTAGAAGTGGAACTCGATCCTCAAGAGAGTGTTATTGCAGAGCCAGGAGCATTTATGATGATGCAAGATGATATTAGTATGCAAACCTTATTTGGCGATGGAAGCAATCAGCAAAACGGTTTGCTTGGTAAATTGTTTAATGCTGGAAAGCGATTATTGGTGGGCGAAAATTTATTTATGACGGCCTTCACCAATCAAGGTGCTCAAAAAAGAACGGTAAGTTTTGCTTCGCCCTATCCTGGAAAAATTGTGCCTATTGATTTATCTCAGTTAGGCGGAAAAGTTATTTGTCAGAAAGATGCTTTCTTATGCGCTGCTAAAGGTGTGAGTATTGGTATTGAATTTCAACGAAAATTAGGAACGGGTTTATTTGGTGGCGAAGGATTTATCATGGAGAAAATCGAAGGTGATGGTATGGCGTTTTTACATGCCAGTGGTTTTGTAAAAGAAATTTATTTAACACCGGGCGAAACATTAAAAATAGATACGGGTTGTATCGTTGGATTTACTGGCGCCATTCAATACGATATTCAATTTGTAGGAGGTATAAAAAATACGCTCTTTGGTGGCGAAGGTTTATTTTTTGCAACCTTATCGGGATCTGGTAAAGTATGGATTCAATCCTTACCTGTTAGTAGATTGGCAGCACGTATTTTAAGCTTCGGTACTTTTCATAGAAAAGAAGAAGGTAGTATAATAGGTGGTATTGGAAATCTTCTGGATGGCGATGGTTGGAAGTAAGAGTACCATTTTGTTTTTGTAACTTGCAGCATGTCTTTTTTTTCTAAATCATCTGCTCCAATCTATATTGCTGGTCCCTGTAGTGTAGAGTCTGAAGCACAATTGCATGAAATTGCTACGGCATTTAAATCAATGCCTATTCAATTTATGCGTGCAGGCGTTTGGAAACCAAGAACACGACCAGGCAGTTTTGAAGGATTGGGCGAGCAGGCTTTGCAATGGTTGTCAGAAATAAAAAAAGAATTTCAAATCCCAATAGCAATTGAAGTAGCCGAGCCAGCACATGTTGAGTTGGCATTGCGCTATGATGTAGATGTAGTATGGTTGGGTGCCAGAACGGTAGTGAATCCATTTCAAGTGCAGCGACTTGCAGACGCGCTTCAAGGAGTTCATTTGCCCGTAATGATCAAAAACCCAGTTACCCCTGATGTAGATTTATGGATAGGCGCTATTGAGCGAATGGAAAAAGTAGGCATTACCGATATTGCCGCAGTGCATAGAGGTTTTTCAACTTATGCTAAATCCGCGTCGTATAGAAACGAACCTAATTGGATTATCCCTATTGAATTAAAACGCAGAAGACCTGAACTTATTCTTATCAATGATCCAAGCCATATAACAGGGCAAAGTGCACATGTAGCTGCTATGGCACAACGGGCTATGGATATGGGTTTTGATGGCTTGATGATAGAAACACATCCTAATCCGAGTTCGGCATTAAGTGATGTAGCGCAACAAATTACACCGGCAGCATTAGCTCATTTAATTCAAGAACTGAAAATACGAAAACCCCATTTAGAAGCATCTAATCAATTAGCTCAACTAGATTTTTATCGTCAATTGATGGATAGTGTAGATGATGAAATCATTGCTTTGATTGCGCGTAGAATGGAATTGAGCAATCAATTAGGGGTGCTAAAAAAAGAAATGAATTTAAGTGCATATCAACCTGAGCGCTGGAGAGAAATTATTGCCTCTAAAACACATACGGCTGCATTGAAAGGTTTAGACCCTCAATTGATCAAACAAGTAT
>JAURLW010000112.1 GCA_030831005.1 Bacteroidota bacterium | reverse complement strand
TTTAAGTATGAACATTAATAACTATATACCAAAATTAAAAGGCGACAAAGTAATTTGGGCTTTAGTACTGTTTCTAGCACTCATCAGTTTATTGGCTGTATATAGTGCTACCTGTTCTTTAGCTTATAAGATGGAGAAAAATACACTTTTCTATCTCATTAAGCACTTAGGTTATATGTTTGTAGGATTAGCAACTATTTATTTTACCCATAAGATTAACTATACTCGTTTTATTAGTTGGTCTCGTTTGGCTCTGTACCTTGCTATTTTATTGTTGATTTATACTTTAGTTTACGGTACTAAATTAAATCATGGTAGTCGTTGGATTTCTTTACCTGTTGTGAATATTACCTTTCAGTCATCTGATTTTGCAAAACTTGCTTTATTCGTTTATCTAGCTAGAGTATTGAGTTTGAAACAAGAAGTGATTAAAGATTTTTATAAAGGCTTTATTCCAGTTGTTTTACCTGTAGGTATTATTTGTTTATTGATATTACCTGCAAATTTATCTACTGCATTAATGTTAGGTTTTACTTGTTGTATTTTATTTTATATAGGCAGAGTTAATGTAACGCATATTTTAATTTTGGCCGTTTCCGGCATTGCATTAATAGGGTTAATGATCTTATTCAATATAGGTCCGCGCGCAGCCACTTGGAAAAATAGAATTTTAACTTATGTCAGTGCAGAGAAAAAAGTAGATGCTTCTGATGATGATAAAGAAGATGAATTTCAGGCTACTCAAGCAAAAATTGCTATAGCAAATGGAGGATTAAAAGGTTTGGGCCCTGGTAAAAGTATGCAACGTAATTTTTTACCACACCCTTATTCTGATTTTATTTATGCTATTATCATTGAAGAATATGGCTTATTAGGCGGTGCTGTTTTAATGTTTGTATACATGCTCTTTTTATGGCGTTGTATTCGCATTTTTCAGCGATGCCCTTATGCATACGGTGCATTTCTTGCAGTAGGTTTAAGTATTACCTTGGTGTTTCAGGCAATGTTGAACATGGGTGTAAATGTAAGTTTATTACCGGTTACGGGTCTTACACTACCAATGGTGAGTATGGGTGGTTCTTCTATATGGTTTACCAGTATTGCTATTGGCATTATTTTAAGTGTGAGTAGTAATGTAGGAGAAACGGAAGGTACGGAACATAAAATTTCTGAATTAAATAAAGCAACTAACTAATGGCTGCACTAAAAATAATAATTGCTGGTGGTGGAACTGGGGGACATATTTTCCCAGCGCTTGCTATTGGTCATGCCTTGAAAAAAAATAATCAAGCGCATGAATTATTATACGTAGGTGCTAAGCATAAAATGGAAATGGAAAAGGTTCCTCAAGCTGGATTTAGAATTATTGGTTTAGATATTGTTGGGTTTAATAGAGCTCATTTATTGAAGAATTTAAGTTTGCCTTATAAACTATTCAAATCTTTTTGGGAAGCTAGAAAAATAATTAAGACTTTTCAGCCAAATCTTGTTGTAGGAGTAGGTGGATATGCAAGTTTCCCTATTTTATTCATGGCACAGCTCATGCATATACCTACGCTTATTCAAGAGCAAAATTCTTTTGCTGGGAAATCGAATCAATTCTTAGCTAAGAAAGCAAAAATGATTTGTACTGCTTATCCAAATATGGAGCAATTTTTCCCAAATCGCACAGTGGTATTGACAGGCAATCCAGTACGCTCTGAAATCTCCACAAACGCGATTTCAAAATATCAAGGTATCGAGTTTTTTGGCTTACAACATCAGTATAAAACGGTGCTTATTGTGGGTGGTAGTTTAGGGGCTAGTAGTATCAATAAAACTATTGCAAATAATTTGTCTGCATTACTGCAGCAGCCAATTCAAATAATATGGCAAACAGGCACTAGTTTTTGTGCTCAAGCTAAAGAAGTAGCCAATCCATACTCAGAAAGAGTTGTGGTAAGAGATTTTATTAAAGAAATGAATTATGCATATGCTGCGGCTGATATTATTATTTCAAGAGCAGGTGCTTTGGCAATTTCTGAATTATCTATTGTAGCAAAACCTGTCATTTTTGTGCCTTATCCTTTTGCTGCTGAAGATCATCAAAAAGCAAATGCATTGTCATTAGTAAATAGACATGCTGCAAGTATGGTTTTAGATAAAGATATAGACAAAGAGCTGTTGCCTAAATTGATTTCTCTACTTCAAGATGAAGCTATTTGTAATCAGTATGCACATCAGCTTAATAAAATTGCTATTACCAATGCCGACGAACTTATTGCTAACCATATAATTGCTATAGCATCATGATAGCCATAAATTCTATTAAAAATATTTACTTTATAGGCATAGGCGGCATAGGTATGAGTGCTTTGGCAAGATACTTTAATCAAAAAGGTATTAAAGTATTTGGTTACGATAAAACAAGTACTACTTTAACTAAGCAATTAGAAGCTGAAGGCATGGCTATTCATTACGATGATGCGATTGATCTTCTTCAAAAAGATATTGATTTAGTAGTATACACTCCAGCTATTCCAAAAGACCATAAAGAGTTAAATTGGTATAAAGAAAATGGCTTTACGTTATATAAAAGAAGTGATTTGTTAGAAGCTATTTCAGCATCTTTATTTGCGGTTACGGTTGCCGGTACGCATGGAAAAACTACGATTTCTACCATGTGTGCTTATTTGTTAAGAGCAATAGGTGTTGGTGCAAATGCTTTTCTAGGGGGTATTTCAGTAAATTATAATACAAATTATTGGAGTTCTGATGCACCTAATGCCGTTATTGAAGCGGATGAATATGACCGTAGTTTTTTAAAGTTAAATCCATCTATCGCTGTGCTCTCTTCAATGGATGCAGATCATTTAGATATTTATGGTACTCCAGAAAGTATGGAGGATGCGTTTATAGCTTACACTACAAAAATTAAAAAAGGTGGGACATTAATTGCTAAATATGGCTTGAAACGCGCTGGCGATCTTGTAGCAGATCGAATCATTACTTATAGTTTACAAGATACCAATGCAGATGTATTTGCAAGTGATATTAAAGTGGAGAATGGATCTTATCGCTTTAATATATCTTCTAAGTGGTTTCAGTTGCAAGATGTAGTAATGCAAATCGGAGGCCTTCATAATATTGAAAATGCATTAGCTGCTTTTACTGTTTGCTTTACCATGCAGTTAGATTTAGAAAAAGCAAAAGCTTGTTTTGCAGATTTTAAAGGTATTAAAAGACGATTTGAATACATAGTTAAATCAAATGACACGGTTTATATAGACGATTATGCGCATCATCCAGCTGAATTGGAAACATTAATTAAAAGTGCTAAAAATCTTTATCCAAATAAAAAGTGTTTAGTTGTATTTCAACCACATTTATTTTCAAGAACAAAAGACTTGGTAGATGGATTTGCTTCGAGCCTTTCTTTAGCAGATGAACTTATTATTTTGCCTATTTATCCTGCAAGAGAATTGCCGATGGAAGGAGTTACTTCTGAGCTTATTTTATCTGTGATGCAAGTTAAAAAAGGAACAGTTTTAAGTAAAGAAGATACATTGCGATATGTACAAGATCATAAAATTGAATTGTTAATTACCGCAGGTGCTGGAGATATAGATCAATTGATACAACCTATTAAAACTATTATAGAAACTAAATAAATGCAGCAAGAAACAAAAAATACGATTCGTAAATGGGCAATTGTATTGCTTACCTTACTTGTTTTGGCTGCAAGTATATGGGTATTATTGTATGGGTTTAAGTGGCAAAAGAATAAAACCATTCATGCTGTAAAAATTAGTATAACGAATCCAGCGGCAGCTAATTTTTTAAATGAGGGTTATGTACAGTGCATATTACAGATGCAATTTGGCAATGAAATTGCCAATCAATCAGTAGATGCTGAGACGATATCTAAAGTGGAAGCGTTCTTGAATAAAAATTCTTGGATACAGAATGCAGAAGCTTTCATTGATGTAAATAACAATTTACAGATTGAAGTAGAGCAAAAAATACCATTCATTAGGGTGTTCGAACAAAATGGGGCTTCTTATTATCTAGACCGCACTTTGCATCCAATTCCTTTGTCAGCTACCTACACGCCAGTATTAATGGTAGTTGCTAATGTGCCAAGTGCTACTTATACAACAAAATTAAACACGTTTAAATCTATTGCTTTTATCGCAGATTTTATTCAAGCAGATACGTTTTGGAATGCGCAAACTCAAATGATTGTTGTAAGAGATACGAATGACTTTGCCATCTTAACAGCCTTAGGGAAACAATTGATTGTATTAGGAGATACAAGCAACTTAAGTAATAAATTATCCAATGTATTTTTAT
This sequence comes from Bacteroidota bacterium, assembly GCA_030831005.1. Lineage (GTDB taxonomy): Bacteria > Bacteroidota > Bacteroidia > Chitinophagales > Chitinophagaceae > CAIWHF01. The sequence goes on along the minus strand of JAURLW010000112.1, from coordinate 1,702 downwards.
TTTATAAAAAGTTACTTAAAAAAATCGGTTGGAATTTATACACAACCATTGACGCAAGATTTGATGGCCAATTAGTGGCGAAGCCAAAATTGAGTTTGCCAGAAATAAAAGATGTAAATAAAAATGAGAACATTGATTGGGTTAAAAGTATAATTGGTAATCAATCTATAAATGATAGTTTTCCAAAACAAATCAATGCTAAAACGCCAATTGTAGTTCCCCAATTAACTCCAAATAAAAATACTGAAGCCATTCTAAAAGATAAACCACCTCCAAGAATCGTAAAGCAGATAAAGCCACAACAAGTAAAAAGTAAAATAAAGAAGAAAGAAGTCCCCAAGAAGCCTCAAAAGCCAAAGAAAAAACAAAAAAACACAACTAAACCCAAATACATTCTTAAATAATAAATTAACAACTCAAAATGATACAAAATAAACAAGAAGTCATCGTAGGATTGGATATCGGTACAACAAAAGTGGTAGCTATAGCCGGCGTAAAAAATGAATTTGGCAAAATCGACATCGTAGGTTTTGGTAGAGCTGATTCAGCGGGTGTTAACCATGGCGTAGTCGTTAACATAGACGAATGTGTAAAGTCTATTCAAAATGCTATTGCTGATTGTAAAAAATCGAATCCAAATCTTGAAATCAAAAATGTATATGTTGGTATTGCTGGTCAACATATAAAAAGTTTACAAACGAGAGGAGATCGTGTTCGATTAAATATCGATAGCGAAATAACCAAACAGGATATTGATATGTTATTGAAAGATCAATACAAAACCTATATCCCTGCAGGAGATCGTATTGTAGATATTATACCTCAAGAGTATTTTGTAGATAATATCCAAACAACGTCTTCGCCTGTGGGTATGAATGGGGTGAAAATTGGTGCAAATTTCCATATCGTTACGGGTGATAAAAATGCTATTAAAAATATCAAACGTTGTATAGAAAAAGCGGGTTTAGAAATGATTGATATTATCCTACAGCCTCTTGCAAGTGCAGCTGCGGTAATAAGCGATGAAGATTTAGAAGCAGGTGTAGCAATAGTTGATATAGGTGGTGGTACTACCGATTTGGCTGTTTTTTATGACGGTATTTTAAAACATACCGCCGTTATACCTTATGCGGGTGTAAATGTAACCAACGATATTAGAACTGGTTTGGGTGTTTTAAGAGCGCAAGCAGAAGCTATGAAAGTAATTCATGGTTCGGCTTTGGCTTCTAGCGCAGTAGATAATGCTTATATCTCAATTCCAGGAATAAAAGGCATGCCAGCAAAGCAAGTTTCGGTTAAAAATCTATCGATGATAATCCAGGCTCGTATGCACGAAATTTTAGAGCAAGTATATTTCCATCTTAAGCAAATTGGCATGGATACGCGTTTGCATGGTGGAGTTATTATTACAGGTGGTGGTTCGCAATTGAAAAATGTGACCCAATTAGCTGATTTTGTAACCGGTTTAAGCTCTCGAATTGGCGATCCAAATGAGCATATTGGAGGCGATAGTAGCTTTGCAAATGCAGCTATGAATCCTATGTATTCCACTTGTATTGGTCTTGTTTTAAGAGGATTTGACGATTTAGAAAATGGAGCCCTACAAGTTATCAACGATATGGGGAATTCTTATTTGAAAAATGTTATTAAACAAAATCAAGATGATGTAATTTCGGACGCAACCAATACTACTGAAACCGCA
>JAURLW010000111.1 GCA_030831005.1 Bacteroidota bacterium | reverse complement strand
GTTATGATACTTAAAATAGGCGTAATAATATTAGTACTATCTAACCGCCCTCCTAAACCTGTTTCTATAACCGCTATATCAACGGCTTCTTTAGCGAAATAATCAAATGCCAAAGCCACTGTAATTTCAAAAAAAGAAGGTTGAATGCGGGTGATCAGCGCATAATGTTCATTAACAAAATCAACAACGACTTGTTCTGCAATCATTGCACCATTGATACGAATGCGTTCTCTAAAATCGAGTATATGAGGTGAAGTATATAAACCAATTTTATAATTATTAGTTTGCAATATACCAGCCAACATATTACTTACGCTTCCCTTTCCATTAGTACCTGCGATATGAATGGATTTAAATTTGAGATGCGGATTTCCAATAGCTTCGCTTAAAGCAATGATATTATTTAAATCTGCTTTATAGGCTTTACTCCCAATTCTTGAGAACATGGGTAATTGTTCATACAAAAATGTGAGCGTATCTTGATAGGTAGTAAAAACTGCATCTTGATGGTCCAACATGCTTATTCTCTTAAAGTAAAGGCGAAAGTTATTTTTCCAAATTGCTCTACGGGTGCATCTGCACTTTTATTAAAGCGAACGCGTGCAATTTTTTGTAATGCTATAGATCGAAGTTCAGGATTATCACAACTCACTATTTGTTTGTTAGTAATGACGCCTTCTCTGTTTACGGTTATTCTAAATACTACCTTTCCGCTTTCTCTGAAAAAAGCTTCAGGTGCAGGATAAGCAATAATAGCACGCCCTTCTAATTCTAACGTTAGGCCTTTAGAACTTGGTCCTGGCGAACCTGTATAGTTTTTTGATCCTGCAACTCCTCCAGAAACACCTCTATCTCCAGCCCCTTGTGTATTTCCTTCACTTGCACCAGACTCATCACCCATTGCATTATTTCCACCTTTACCTATAGCGCCTGTTAATATATATTTAGGTTTCACTAAATTTCTTGCTGCATTGCGCTGTGTTGCATTTGCACTCAAATGCTGATTAACTGGCACCTTAGAAGTAGTAATAGCAGGGGCATCTTGATCAGTAGTAGGAAAATCAACACTGTTATTTGGAGAAGCCGTACTTAAATCTTGTTGATTAGCTGGCGCTTCGCTGGCTAAGCTTTGTTGATTACCTAAACCATTTTCATCTATACCTAAATTCACTTCCATGCCTAGCTCTTCCTCTTTTAGTTCTGGACTTGGTAATTGATAACGCCACCACAACAATATACATATTAGTAAAGCATGGATTATTAATGTAATCATCCAAGCTGAAATCGTACGTTTATATTGTGTTGTTGAAATAAGCATTTTATCTGTTCAAAAATAAGTACAAATTTTTAAGGAAACATATTAATGGGCAAAATCATTTTCGAAGTTGAGCATACGTTCTTTTGGTGGATTAAAATAACCAAATTTCACATTAGGGAACTCCTCTTTAATCAAGTCCATCATTTGTTTTACGCCAATTGGATCTCCAGTTTCATAAACGCCAATTTTACCTAAATACCAATCCGGGTCGATATTAAAATTACGCCATTGGATCATACTTAGATTCGTATATTTTATCAAGGCTCTCAAGGCTTGATATTCTTCCTCACAATCAGTCATTCCCGGGAAAACAAAATAATTTATCGATGCCCATCCACCACGATCGGTCACTACTTTCAAGCTTTCTACAATATCTTCAAACTGATAATTATTAGGCAAATAATACTGCGTGTATATTTCTTTTCGGGCAGAATTCAAACTCACTCTTATACTATCCAATCCTACTTCCATTAATTTAGATACCGCGTCGGGCTTACTACCATTGGTATTGATATTAATGCTTCCTTTAGCGGTGTGCTTTCTAATTTCGATAATAGCTTCTTTAATGGTTTCCCACATCAGTAAAGGTTCGCCTTCACAACCTTGTCCAAAACTAATAATTGGAAACGGTGCTTGCTCCAAATGCGGAACTGTAAATTCTACAATCTCAGCAGCACTCGGTTTAAACGTTAAACGATCTTGTGTAGATACAATAGTTTCTTCTTCTGGCTGAAATGAAATACATCCTAAGCAATTTGCATTACATGCTGGCGAACTAGGTACAGGACATTCCCATCTTCCCATAAAAAAGTTTCTTGCTGCCGGGCATTCATAAGTCAAGGCACAATTGGATGCTAAATGCTGCACTAATCGATTATGAGGATAAGCACTAATCAAATGACCTACTCCTTCTTTCACTTTATGGGCATCAAATCCACTACATTCTTGACGAATATCTTGTTCAATTCTAATGGCCGTTACATAAAATATATCATTGTGCCATCCAACGGCGGTATAGCAGAATAAAGGCAAGGTAGGCGCATCTTCAGCTGTTTCGTAAGCAGCCATATACAAGCCAGTATGGGCTGGTGGAATAAATGCAGCTACAGCCCATCCCAATTCACACAAACGCAATTCACCACTTACTACATCCACGCCTATTCCTTTTCTACCTGGCAACTCATATAGCGAGCCCCCATCTGGCAAGGGTATCCAATCTTCTTCTGCTACCGGCATAGCATCCCATCCGCTTCTACCAATAGCGTATAAGCTCGTATCTTCAAATATATTTCCTTGTCCGTCTGAGTATAATAAATAAGGGGTCATAGTGTAGTTTTACCAATCGTTAGTAATGGCTTCTGTATTTTTTTCTATTTGTGCTGCTGCATACGCAATCACTTCGTCTGCATGTGCCAAGGTATTGTCATATACCCATTGTTTCATATGCTGATCTTTGTAAATAAGCGTAAGGGTATTGTGATGCACATTTACAGATGCCAATTGTTTCCATGAAATATGCTTTTTAAATATAAATTTATGAACGGTAATCCCTCTTTCACTTAAGCTAATGCGCAATAAACTATGCATTCTTTGTTCAAATAAAATTAGCAAACCAATTAATACACACAACCAACAAATCAAAATAACTACCCATGACACGCC
>JAURLW010000110.1 GCA_030831005.1 Bacteroidota bacterium | reverse complement strand
TATCTTTGCCGCATCTTAAAAATCTGTTATCATGTATCCTAAATTAAAACCTGAAAGTCAAATGATGACTTATGGCTACAAGCCATCTCTCTCTGAAGGGGCAATAAAATGTCCTATTTTCCAAACTTCCACTTTTGTGTTTGCTACTGCCGAAGAAGGTAAAGCTTTTTTCGAATTAGCCTATGGCCATAGAGACCAACAAGATGGGGAAGAAATGGGCCTTATCTATAGCCGAATCAATAATCCAGATTTAGAAATTTTAGAAAATCGTTTAGCCCTTTGGGATGATGCAGCTGCATGTGCCGTATTCGAAAGTGGAATGGCAGCGATCACTACCGTGTTATTAGAATTTTTAAAGCCCGGTGATTATGTGCTCATCAGTAGTCCATTGTACGGCGGCACTGATCATTTTATAAAAAAAGTACTACCTAAATTTGGCATTAACGCCATTTCATTTACTGTTGGTCAATCTAAAGAATCCATTTTAGCGCAAATAGATGCCTTAGGTGTTTCCGATAAAATAGCCTTAGTATATGCAGAGACACCTGCCAATCCAACTAATGATTTAATTGATATTGCCATGTGTAAGGATTTAGCTGAGCATTATAGTTCGCCCAATAAATCCGTTTACGTTGCCATCGACAATACTTATATGGGCCCCTTGTGGCAACATCCTTTAGCACATGGTGCCGATTTGGTCTTGTATTCTGCAACAAAATACATTGGTGGTCATAGCGATGTTATAGCGGGTGCTTGTTTGGGCAATGAAGCACTTATGGCTAGAGTAAGGGCAATGCGTACTTTTTTGGGTAATATGGCTAGTCCCAACACGGCTTGGTTATTATTACGTAGTCTTGAAACGCTAAAGCTCAGAATGGATGCACAAGCCCTTAATGCGGAGCATGTGGCAGCCTTTTTAAATACACATCCCAAAGTTGAAAAGGTTTATTATTTGGGCAATATCACTGCGAAAAACACTAGGGTATATGCTATCAAGCAAAAACAATGCATATCTAATGGAGCTATGATTTCTTTTGATATCAAAGGGGGCGAAAATGAAGCGTTTAGATTTTTAAATGCGCTACAGCTTATAAAATTAGCAGTTAGCTTAGGAAGTACAGAGAGCTTAGCCGAACATCCAGCAACGATGACCCATGTAGACGTGGAACCTGCCTTGAAACAACAATTAAGTATTAGCGAGAAGATGGTTCGACTATCCGTTGGCGTTGAGCATTACACCGATATCATTACTGATATAGCGCAAGCACTTGAAAATATTTAAGCATTAAGCCATAGTATTAAAAAAGGCAAGGTAAAAACTTTGCCTTCTTTTATTTATTTGATGGCTTGCATACCGCCATCAACATGCAAAACTTGCGCGGTAATCCACGACGATTTTTCACTGAGTAAGAAACAGGCCATATTTGAAATGTCTTCTACGGTTCCAATTCTTTTTAAAGGGTGACGCTGATCGTTTGCTAATTTCTTTTCTGGGGTATTCAGCAATGGTTCGGCAAGGGGTGTATCCGTCAACGATGGTGCAATCGTATTCACTCGAATACTAGGTGCCCATTCTGCAGCCAAGGATTTGCTTAAGCCTTCAATGGCTCCTTTGACTATACCAACCTGCGTATGAAAAGGTAAGCCTAACTGCACAGCTACAGAGGAAAATAATACCACACTAGCATGGCTTGATTTTTTAAGTTTAGGGAAAATATGTTGTAATAATTCAACTAACTTAATTAGCTGATTTTGAATATCTACGGATAAATTACTTGTATTAACTCTTGAAATTGGTGCAAGTTGAATACTGCCCACACAGTATACGAAACCATCAAGCGTTTCTGGTAATTCATTAGGAAGCTTACTTAAAGTATCACTTGAATCAAAATGAAAGGATTGTATACGCTGATCTGTAATCGGATGATTACGATAAGAGCCCCAAACTTGGTGTCCTGATGTTAATAAATCCTGAGCTATTTGTGCGCCTATTCCGGAGGAAGCGCCAATGATTAAATAATTTGCCATATCTATAAAACAACTTAAAACAGCAAATGTTGATAAATGCTTACAAATAAAAAAGCCTCCCAAAAGGGAGACTTTGTATTATGAAAACAAAAGGAATTAGTCTTCGTTTTTGTTTTTACCTTTTGATTTTGCTACTACTTCTTCTTCGATATTACGAGGAGCTGGAGCGTAGTGACTAAACTCCATAGTAGAAGATGCACGACCAGAAGAAAGAGAACGTAACTGAGTTACATAACCGAACATTTCGCTTAATGGAACTTTAGCACGGATAACTTGAGCACCTGCACGAGTGTCCATACCTTCTAGCATAGCACGACGACGGTTTAAGTCACCAGTTACATCACCCATGTATTGATCTGGAGTTGTAACCTCTACTTTCATGATTGGTTCTAAAAGAACTGTTTTTGCTTTTCTACCTGCCTCACGGAAACCAGAACGAGCACACAATTCAAATGACATAGAATCCGAGTCAACTTGGTGGAAAGAACCATCAAAGATACGAACACGCATACTTTCGATTGGATAACCAGCTAAAGGACCGTTAGTCATTGATGTTTCAAAACCTTTTTGGATTGCAGGGATAAACTCACGAGGGATAGAACCTCCGAAGATATCGTTAATGAATTGGAATTGACCTTTACCTTGAGCTAAGAATTCTTCTTCAGCAGGGCCAATTTCAAACATAATGTCGGCAAATTTACCACGACCACCAGATTGTTTTTTGAATACTTCACGGTGTTCGATTTTCAATGTAAATGCTTCTTTGTATGCTACTTGAGGATTACCTTGGTTGATTTCCACTTTAAATTCGCGACGCATACGGTCAACGATAATTTCTAAGTGTAACTCACCCATACCACTTAAGATGGTTTGACCAGTTTCTTCATCTGTTTTAACTCTTAAAGTAGGATCTTCTTCAACTAATTTAGCGATTGCCATACCCATTTTATCAACGTCTGCTTGAGTTTTAGGCTCAACTGCGATAGAGATAACCGGTTCTGGAATGAACATGTTTTCTAAAACAATTGGATGTTTTTCATCGCAAAGGGTATCACCCGTTTTGATATCTTTAAATCCAACTGCTGCTCCAATATCACCAGCTTCGATAAAATCGATTGGGTTTTGTTTATTAGCGTGCATCTGCATGATACGACTGATACGCTCATTTTTACCAGTACGTACGTTTAATACATACGAACCAGAATCTAAGTGACCAGAATAAGCACGGAAGAAGGCTAAACGACCTACGAAAGGATCGGTCATAATTTTAAATGCTAAGGCAGCAAATGGTTCTTTTGCACTTGGTTTACGGAAGATTTCTTCTCCGTTATCTGGATTAACACCTTTTGTATCTTCAACATCTACAGGGCTAGGTAGATAGCGAATAACGCAATCTAACATTTTTTGAACGCCTTTATTTTTGTATGAAGAACCGCAAAGCATAGGGATAATGCTTAAATCGATGGTTGCTTTACGAACTGCTTCGTGGATTTCATCAACAGAGATACTATTAGGATCTTCGAAGAATTTCTCCATTAATTGGTCATCATATTCAGCTACAGCTTCTACTAAACCAGCTCTCCATAATTGTGCTTCTTCCACCATATCAGCAGGAATTTCACCTTCTACATAAGTCATACCTTGCGTAGAATCATCCCAAACGATAGATTTCATTGTTATTAAGTCTACCACACCTTTGAAGTTATCTTCAGCACCGATAGGTAATTGTAAAGGCACTGCTTTAGCACCTAACATATCTTTTACTTGTTGCACAACCATTAAGAAGTCTGCACCAATACGATCCATTTTATTTACGAAACCGATACGAGGTACACGGTAACGATTAGCTTGACGCCATACGGTTTCAGATTGCGGTTCAACACCATCTACCGCAGAGAATAAAGCTACAAGACCATCTAATACACGCATAGAACGCTCTACCTCTACGGTAAAGTCCACGTGACCTGGAGTATCGATGATATTGAATTTATATTTTTGAGAATTAGGTAAAGGTTTACCTTGCTCTGTAGGGAAATTCCAAAAACAAGTGGTAGCAGCAGAAGTAATAGTGATACCTCTCTCTTGTTCTTGAGCCATCCAGTCCATGGTAGCAGCACCTTCGTGCACTTCACCAATTTTGTGGTTTACTCCCGTGTAGTAAAGAATACGTTCTGTAGTAGTGGTTTTACCAGCATCAATATGTGCTGCAATACCAAAGTTGCGCTGTAAGCGTAAATCAGCCATTGTTTTAGTTATTAAATTAAGTGTAAAATTTAAGTAAAATAGGGTGCAAAGGTAATAATTTTTAATTAAAAAGTGCTATTCAATTAAAAATTCTATATTAATGAAAGGAGAATTAAAAAAATACACTTACGTAGCCTATTTCCAATACTTCTTTGTTTTTGTATAATTGAAACTTATAAACACCTTTACGAGGGAAATTGCGCTTGTCTATGGAATAGCTTTTTTCTTTAATTCCATCTACTTGAAATAGAAAATGCTCATATTGATCTAAAAATTTGATCGTATAATTATGAATATCGCCATCGTTAAGGGTAACCAAAATATTACCATTTGCAGGTAAAGTGTTGATGTATAATGATTTAAAATAAGAGTAGGCATCAATGTTATCTATATTCGTATCATTAGCAACCAATAACGTATTCTTTTTTTTACCTGTAAATAGGGAATCCTGTTCGGGTATGATAGGTAAGTTCTTTTTATTAAAGTAAAACTGATTACTATCCATATATATTTTAGCCACTTGACTATTCCAAAGTAATCCTGAATTGAACTCTAATTGAACTCGATACCAATTACTACCGCAAACGGGGTGGGTGTCAGTAAATAATTGTTCGCCTTTTTTGATAGTGTTCGGCTCTCCAATTCTATTATAATTTTCTCCACTATCCAATGAACGTTCTATAGAAATAGCGTGTACTCCTTCATATTGGCAAAACCATTTCAATTCTACTGTATTTTTATTTTGTGTTATGGCAACATTTGGAAGCTGACCGCGTTGCTGCGCATAGGCAGTTAAAACAATAAATTGTAGAGTAAGTATTATAAAAAGTAAACGATACATGAATAGGGTATAGAAAAAATTTCATCAAAGTTAATGGAAATAATACTCTTTTAATAGTAAAATTCCGTTAATACTTTTATCTTAGTCGAATTAAAATATGTAATATCCATGAATTTATTTATCAAAAAGCCGATTGAATCTTTTGAATCGGATATGAAAAAAAGTGAATTAAAGAGAGTATTAGGAAAATGGAGCCTAACGGCTATTGGTATTGGTGCTATTATTGGTGGCGGTATATTTGTGTTAACGGGAACCGGTGCCTATTATCATGCTGGACCAGCTTTGGCTTTATCTTTTGTTTTTGCTGGTATTGCTTGTGTCTTTGCAGCGTTATGTTATTCTGAATTTGCAAGTATGATACCCGTTGAAGGTTCAGCGTATGCCTACGCATATGGTACTATTGGGGAATTATTTGCTTGGATTATTGGCTGGGGTTTGATTTTAGAATATGCCATGGGTTCTATGACAGTGGCCGTAAGTTGGTCGGGTTATTTTAATAAACTACTACACTTATTTAATTTAGAATTGCCCTTATATCTGACACAAGATCCGGCAAGTTACACGGGCGATGGGTTCTCTATGAATTTGCCAGCTACTTTAATTGTTTTATTAGTGACTGCTTTATTAGTTAAGGGTACCAAAGAAGCAGCTAAAGCAAATAATATTATTGTGATCATGAAAGTAACCGCAGTTCTTTTTGTAATAATTGCTGGTGCTTTTTGTATTCATGTGGCTAATTGGCATCCTTTTATTCCGGAAGCAACTACTATTATTAGAGAAGGAAAAGCAGTAGAAGCTTACGGTTGGGGTGGTGTTTTTTCAGGTGCTGCAGCTATCTTTTTTGCATATGTTGGATTTGATGCCGTAAGTACGCAAGCTGGTGAAGCGATCAATCCTAAAAAAGATGTTCCTTTTGCTATTGTTGCCTCTTTATTAGTGTGCACCGTTCTTTATATTTTGGTTTCTCTTGTTTTGACAGGTATGATGAACTATACCGATTTTTATCCAAACGGAAGTTATCCTGATGCTATAAAAGCACCGGTTGCCTAT
>JAURLW010000109.1 GCA_030831005.1 Bacteroidota bacterium | reverse complement strand
GCGGGTCAGTTTTACAATATGACTCGAGAATTGATTATAACCAAAAGGCGCAAATAAGTTCGATAAATTGAAGCGAATAATATCTTCCAATAAAATCACGTGCACTTCTTTTTTGCTATCGGGCAAAATCACAAAGCGCGGCAAGGTCTTAGACGGAATGTCTATTAAGGCATAAGATTGCAAATTGGTATGCTCTGCATTGCCCAGCACACAAGCCAAATAAATATGCTTATCTCTCAAGAAGGGCGATTGTGGCATACTTTCTATCATCAGCGGCACTATTCTCGAGCGCACCTGATCTTCAAAGTAGTTTTTTACAAACAGCTTTTGCGCCGCATTGAGTTGGCGCTCATTTTTAAAATAGATACGATGCTTCTTTTCTAAGAGCTCTATGATATTGGTAAAAGTCTTATCAAAAATGCGTTGCTGTTCTACTACCTTATCATGAATTTTTTTAAGAATCTTTTCGGGATGTGCCTCGGCATGAAATTTATTAAAAGCACTAATGGTTTTCATTTTGGTAAGCGTAGCCACGCGCACTCTAAAAAATTCATCTAGATTATTAGAAAATATGCCTAAAAATTTGAGCCGATCATACAGATGCACCTGCTCATCCATGGCTTCTTGCAATACGCGTTCATTAAAAGCTAACCAGCTAATATCGCGAATGATGGTATTCTTCGTTTTCAAAATAAATAATTGTAACGCAAATTTACTAGGCCCTTGTGGTATGCAATATTAATTAATTGTAAACAAGGTCTTAGCTTTATAAAAAATGTACCTTGCCCGTAGCTATATTATAAATAGCAGGCACTACACCTACTTTCCCGGCTTGCACTAAGTCGTTAATAATCGGGCTGCGTTCTGTAATTTCTTTAGCACCTAACAATACATTGGTTTTGGTTACTTCATACTCAAACAATTCGTAGTCTCTCTCTTGATTAATAGTTTTGGCTACTTCTGCTACTGCCGGCTCTATTTTTTCTATAAGCTCTGTTAAGTGCCCTAAGTGGATATGATTGCAAGCGCCTTTAATAGCGCCACAATTAGTATGCCCTAAGACCACAATGAGCTTACTGCCTACTACCGACGTAGCATATTCTAAGCTGCCTAAGATACCATTGGTAATTACATTACCCGCAATACGGATACTAAAAATATCACCAAAGCCTTGGTCGAAAATTAGTTCGGCCGCGGTTCTCGAGTCCATGCAACTTACAATGGCTGCAAAGGGATGCTGATTATCTTTCAGTTGATTCAACACTTCCAGGTGATCTCTATTCTTCTTCAAATTATTTAGGAAGCGGAAATTACCTTCTTTTAATAATTGTAAACTATGTGTTGGCATACTTTATTCTATTTAATGTTTCAATTGTTGTATTAATTTCTGATGATTACCGGCAAAACGCTTAGGCAATTCATCGAGATACGCTAAAGTACTCAATAATTCAGTCTCTGTAATCGTTTGTTGTAATTTATATCGATTATTAAAACCAATCATCGCTATTTGTATGTGGCGCTCTTGCGCTTTCACTTCCTGAAATTCGCGTATCAGTTCTATCACATCATAATCGATATACTCATTTTGCGAAGCATCTAAAACAAGGTAAGTATCGGCTGGCAATAAATCTAAAGCTGTTTTTATGCTTGCTTTATTTAAAAAAGAAACTACTTGTGCCAATTCTATTTTAATGATTTGCGTAGTGGAATAAATGCTTCGTTGAAAATAAAAAGGTGCACGCATATTGCGTTTTAAAATGTAAAATATACTCACCAACAAACCCATGCATACCCCTTTTAATAAATCGGTAGCCACAACCGCTGTAATCGTTACCATAAAAGGTACAAATTGACTCCATCCACCTTCTTTCAAGACTTGTTTAAACTTAGATGGATGACAGAGTTTATAGCCTGTGGCAATTAAGATAGCTGCCAATGCTGCCTTCGGTATCCAATTTAAATAATGCGGAATGCTCACTACGCAGATCAATAATAAAACACCATGCAGTATAGCCGATGCTTTACTTTTAGCCCCTGCATTTAAATTAGCCGATGAGCGCACAATCACCGAAGTGATGGGCATGCCACCTAAAAGTCCATTGGCGATATTGCCTATGCCTTGTGCACGCAATTCTACATCGGTAGGGGTTACGTTTTTATGCGGATCCAGTTTGTCTATGGCTTCAATACTCAAAAGAGTTTCTATAGAGGCCACCAAAGCAATTTCTATACCTACAATCCATACCTCAGGCATGGTAAAACCTTTAAGGTTGGGAAATAAAAAATGACTGCCAAAGTCTGATAAAGATTTGGCTATAGGTATTTGTACAAAATGTGCTTGCTCTAGTTCTAGATGCGGATAAAAATATTTATAAATCAATACCCCGCTTACAGCTACCAGAACTACGACTAAACCTGAGGGTAGTTTATTAATTTTTTTGGCATAGCTACTTTGCCAAAAGAAAATAATAGCTAAGCCCAAAAGCGTGATGAGCAATACCCCATAATGAATATGATGAAGGGCCTCATTTAAAAAACTAAAAGAGATGCCGTCTTCTGCATCTAAAAGCTCTGACCATTTTTGTTTAT
>JAURLW010000108.1 GCA_030831005.1 Bacteroidota bacterium | reverse complement strand
TACAGGTTTAGTTACTTTTTTAAGTTCCGTTAGTTTACAACGATCCCATAGTACCTTAGAAGAAAGACAATTGGCTATGCAAGCTGCCCACGACTTTCTTATTGCAAAAGGTACGGTAGCCATTGGGGATATTTCCAATAACGACGATTCCCTATCCTTAAAACAACATTCTCCCATAGCTATACATACTTTTATAGAGTGTTTGGGTTTTGCAGCTCCTTTTGCAGAGGCTCGATTTAATTATAGTCTCGCTGTAGAAGAAGCATTTAAGAACAAGAACTTGTCCTGTTCTATTACACCCCACGCTCCTTATTCCTTTTCAGAAAAATTATTAGCATTGATCGATGGGCATCAACAGGGTGCTACATTATCTATTCATAATCAAGAATGCCTTGCAGAAAACGAATTGTATATGCGTAAAGAAGGAGATATGCTCCGACTCTATGAAACCTTACAAACCAATACGGATCATTTTCAGGCAAGTGGTAAAAGTTCTTTAGCTACCTATGCTCCTTGGATAGATCCTACGCATCCATTATTGTTAGTGCATAATACGTTTACCAATAAAGAAGATATTGAGCTTATAAAAGCTCGATTTAACAAAGCTTTTTGGTGTGTATGCCCAAATGCTAACCTGTATATAGAAAATTCATTGCCACCCATAAATTTACTTCAAGCTATGGATGTGCCCATCTGTATTGGTACTGATAGCTTAGCTTCTAATGATCAATTGGATATTTGCTCTGAGCTTAATGTGCTTCTTGAAAATTTTACCTTACAACTTGAAGACGTATTACAATGGGCTACATGGAATGGTGCCAATGCCTTATCAATGCAAGATCATTTAGGATGTATTGAAGAGCAGTATACGCCCGGACTTTTATTGCTCAAAGAAAAGGGTAGACAAATTGAATTTATAAAGCGAATCATTTAAAATGCTAATGGAGCATTGCAATAAATTCTTGCTCATTTAGAATGGTTATAGTATTTAATTTTTTTGCCTTTTCAAGTTTACTTCCCGCATCTGTACCCACTACTAAAAAATCTAATTTAGAATTTACAGAATTGGCAATAGTACCACCTTTTTCTTCTACCATTTGCTCAGCATAAGATCTTTTAAATGCAGTAAGGGTGCCCGTAAATAAAAAAGATTTACCAGAGAAAACCCCTTCTATTAATGCGGTAGACTTACGTTTATTGTCAACTGAAACGCCTTTTTCTATGAGTTGTTCAATGAGTAGTCTGTTTTCGGGGTGCTGAAAAAAATGAGCTACCGATGCAGCTACTTTCGGACCAACATCTTCTAAGGTGCATAATTGTTCTTCTGTCCAGTTAAACAAATCTTGAAGGGTGTCTATAGCATTAGCTAAAATTTTTGCCGTTGTTTCACCCACATAACGAATACCTAAACCAAACAATAATCGATTTAATTCTTGAGATTTAGATTGCGCAATAGCTTGTTGTAAATTACTAATTGATTTTGCTCCAAATCCTTCCAAACTACTAATGCGTGACCAATCTAAGTCGTAGATATCAGGTATGCTTTTTAATATACCTAGATCAAATAATTTTTGAATATTAGAAACACCTAAATTTCTTATATCCATTGCATCTTTGCTAGCAAAGTGAATAATACGCTCTACCACTTGTGCTTCGCAAGCAACATTAACACATCTCCAAACGGCTTCTTCTAGAGGTTTTTCTAAATCGCTTTTACAAACTGGACATTGTTTAGGAAATACAATAGGAGTTTCCTGCCCAGTGCGTAATTCTGGTATAGATTTTACGATATAAGGAATGACATCACCTGCACGTTCTAGCAAAACATAGTCGCCAATCATTAAATCTTTCTCTGCAACTACCTCTTCATTGAATAAAGAGATGGAACTTACCACAACACCACCAATAGGAACGGGCTCTATTTTAGCAACGGGAGTTACACTGCCAGTTCGTCCAACTTGAAATTCTACTTTCAATAATTTACTTGTCGCTTGACGAGCTTTAAATTTAAAAGCTACGGCCCATCTTGGATGATGAGAAGTCATGCCTAATTGCTCTTGTTGCAACAAGTCATTTACTTTTATAACCATCCCATCAATTTCAAATGGCAATTGATCTCTTTCTTGTTCAAATTGATTGCAAGTAGCAATTACCTGTTCAATGGTATGGCAAACCCGCATTTCTTGTATAGGTGTAGGAAAGCCTTCTTGAGCTAAAAAACGCACCATATCATAATGCGTATTCGGTAAATCTGCAGTAGGAGCTGCTGTTATATTACTTACATGATAAGCAATGGCTGTAAGTTTTCGCTTTGATACTTCTTGAGCATCCAACATACGTAATGTGCCCGAAGCAGCATTTCTTGGATTGGCTAAGGGAGCTAATCCTTCTTCTGATCGTTGTTGATTATAGGCATCAAAAATAGCTTTATGGATCACTACTTCACCTCTAATTTCAATTTGCTCGATTCCTTTTTCTGTGAAAGCGGCACTTAGTGGAATGCTTCTAATTTGTTTTACATTGTTCGTTATCTCTTCTCCTTTTACACCGTCTCCTCTGGTGATACCTCTGTCTAGTAAATCGTTTTGATAAACCAAAGAGATGCTAGCGCCATCATATTTTGGTTCTATGCAATACGTAATAGCATCAGCTTGTAAGGACTCTCTACATTTCTTATCCCAATCTAAAATATCTTGTTCATTATAGGTATTCTCTAAACTCAGCATAGGTACTAAATGCGCTACACTTGGAAAGCGTTCGCTTAAGCCCATGGCTACACGCTGTGTAGGAGAATCATTTTTTATACATTGAGGATGTACTTGTTCGAAACGAATTAACTGTTTGAATAAGATATCGTATTCTACATCAGCTAGTAATGGATTGCTTTGCACATAGTATTTCCAATCGGCATATTTTATAATCTTCTTCAATAATTCATAGGATGCTTCATTTTCAAGAGCATCGCTTGTTAAAAATTGTTTAGCCTGATCGAAATAATATTTTTCTTGATCTTGTGAATACATGGTCATCTATATTATGGAAGCTGGTATAGCTCCAGCACCTTCTCTTAAGATAATGGGGTTTTCCTCTGTACAATCTATTATGGTAGATAGTTGTTGTTGTCCAATCCCTCCATCAATAACTAAATCTACAACTTTAGAAAAACGTTGCCAAATTTCTTCAGGATCCGTTTCATAGTTGTCCCACTCGTTAGGGGGTAAAGACATACTCATTATAGGGTGCCCTAGTAAACTAATTAATTGTTGGGTAATCGTATGTTTCGGTACACGAATACCGATAGTGTCTTTTTTTATTTTTAAATGCTTAGGTACTTCTTTGTTGGCCTCCAAGATAAATGTATAGGGTCCTGGTAAGCAGTGCTTTAATAATCTAAAAATTGGGGTACTTACATTTTTTGAGTAGTTACTTAAGTGGCTTAAGTCGCTACATACAAAGCTAAATTGTGCTTGCTTAGGAAGTATCTCTTTTATTTTACAAATACGCTCAATGGCTTTTTGATTATAGATATCACAGCCCAGACCATATACCGTATCGGTAGGGTATATAATAACCCCACCCGCTTTTATGCAATCAATAACTTGTTGCAGTAGTCGCTCTTGCGGATTGTCTGGATGTATTTGTAGTAGCATGGTTTTATAGCATCTCCTCTATTGCTGCCGTTACAAATGCAGCAAGTTCTTTAATATAAGCCGGACTAAAATCAAACTGAATTCCAGCAATTTGATAGAGTTCTTTAAGTGATTTAGTATAACCCAAGCTTAGCGCATTACAATAATTTGATAATGCCTGCTCTTTATTTTGTTTGTATTGTCGCCACATAGCTAGTGCACCTAGTTGAGCAATGCCATATTCGATATAATAAAAAGGTACTTCAAATAAATGTAATTGCTTTTGCCAAGAAGCAGCGCGGATCGATTCTAATCCACTCCAATCTACCTCTTGAGTTGAGAACTTGTCTAAGGTTGCTATCCAAGCTTGTGTGCGTTCTTCCTCTGTATGACTTGGGTTAGTGTATAACCAATGTTGAAAAGAATCAATCGTTGCTATCCATGGGAGTACATCAATGATACGTTCCAATTCTTCTAATTGTGCTCTTTTTAATTCCTCTTGATTTTCATAAAAAACATCCCAATGTTCTAATGAGAATAATTCCATACTCATGCTTGCTAATTCTGCAATTTCCATAGGGTATTCCTTAAAAGCACTCAAAGCAAGCGGATGCGATAAGAAAGAATGAAAAGCGTGACCACCCTCATGCATCATTGTAATCACATCGCCATGCGTACCTGCTGCATTCATAAAAATAAAAGGCACTCCCGTTTCTGCTAGTGGACAATTATAACCTCCTGGTGCTTTCCCCTTTCTGCTATCCAAATCTAATCTTCCCATCGATTGCATGCTGGCGATACAAGAAGAAAAATAAGGGTTCAATTTTTCAAACACCTGAATAGCTTTAGCAGCTAAATCTTTACCATCGGTAAACGGACTCAATGCTTTTTGCCCTTTTGGAGTTGCATTGGTATCCCAAGGTCTTAATGGACCTTGAATTTGGAGTAGCGACTTTTTATGTTGTAATAGTTTCTTTTGAATAGGAACAATATATTCTTTTACCGCTTCATGAAATTCGAAACAATCTTTTACGCTATAGTCGAATCGACCCAATTCTTTGAATTTATAATCTCTATAATTTTCAAAACCAGCGTTTAGTGCAATTTGATTTCTTTTTAAGATTAACTGGTTAAACAAATCATTCAGCAATTGTTGGTCTTCTAATCGTCGTGATGAAATCAATTCAAATACTTCTTTTCTTATATCTGCATCACTACTTTGCAAAAATTTTGCTGCTTGTTGCAGCGTGTATTCCTTTTCTTGAAAATGAATGGTCATTTTAGAAGCCGTAGCACCATACTGTTGTGCCAGCACATTAATATCAGCTTGAATGGCAATATTTTCTTCCTTATATAAGGCTATTGCATTGGCAACACTTCTTAAATATGGGAAATAGATTGCCGTATCTAATTCATTTTTAAATGGACTTCGATCTAATTTTATTTGCAATTCAAATGCAAGTGGCTTTAAAGGAGGCTCTATTTCCATTACAAAATAGGTATAGGCTTCTTCTAAACTTGGGTCTTGCGTATTGCAGGTCATTTTTATCTGTCTCCAGCAAGCATCTTCACTAATTACGGCCTCTAATTCACTTAAATGGCTTAGCCATTGGCTAAACGACTCCATCGTAGTAAATTGAAAATCAATTAGTTGTTGTACATAAGGCGCAAGGGCTTCCCAAGTGGTGATAGTAAAATCTTGGGGTAAATAGGAGCGTTTTGGCACTTCTAGGGGTTTAAATACTGGAATCATGCTGAAAACTACAATTTTTAGTGCAAATTACGATCCTTGTGAGGAAAACTAGCCCAAAAATTGACTCAAATTTAGTTAATTTTAAATATATAATTATTTGTAATGTAAATAGTGGTTTTTTAAGCCCATATTTTTTTACGCATTACAATAATTTAATTTTGACTAATTCAACATTTATATATTTTATATTATAATTTTATAATTAATGTAAATCATAGTATTATGTATAATAATTATTAATAATTAAACATTTATTTAATGTTTTAAAAGCGATTATTATTTTTCTTGATAGCAATATTTTAAATTCTTTTTTTCAGTTTGCCATGATTTTGTACCTTTGTACTAGTTGTGAATTTACTGGGTTAGTAAGTTAGGCCGTTCCGATTCTTCGGAATGGCTTTTTTCTTTTAAGTACGAATTCCTTTTTTTGATTTACAATTTAAGGAACATAATTTAAAACCGGAATTTTCAAAATATATACATTTGTATACCATGGCAAAAACAAAAACAGCTTTCTTCTGTCAGCAATGTGGTCACGAAACACCAAAGTGGAATGGCAAATGTGCATCATGTGGTGCATGGAATACGATAGTTGAAGAAGTTATTCATAAAGAAGATAAAAAATTTGTCAATCAGATTTGGGAAGAGCCTGGTCAACATAAAGTAAGTTCTCAAAAAATTGATGATGTAATTTTTACGGAAGAACAACGTATTGCCATGCCTGATTCGGAAATCAATAGGGTATTGGGTGGTGGCTTAGTGCCCGGTTCTGTTATTTTAGTAGCTGGCGAACCTGGTATTGGAAAATCAACTTTGTTTTTGCAATGCGCTTTACAATGGAAAAATAAAAGAACGCTATATGTTTCTGGTGAGGAAAGTGCGCAACAAATAAAAATGCGTGCTGAGCGTATGCAGTTGAAAAATGAACAGGTCTATTTATTAAATTCGAGTGCTACTCAAACCATTTTTCTGGAAGCAAAAAAAATAAAACCTGATTTAATCATTATAGATTCTATTCAAACTATGGAATCGTCTTTGGTAGAAAGTGCAGCAGGAAGTGTATC
>JAURLW010000107.1 GCA_030831005.1 Bacteroidota bacterium | reverse complement strand
TCTCTATATAATTTTTAAGTACATCGTATGCTGCTTCTTCAATTGTAAAAACAGCGCCTTGATAATTAATTTGTATAACTTTTTTCATGGTTTAATTTTTTGTAATGATTTGAACAGCAGTATTGATTTCCATCCAGGTTTGTTGAAGTGATAAATAAAATTCTTTCCCTTTATCCGTTAGAGAAAAATATTTTCTGGGCGGGCCCGAATTACTTTCTACCCATCTATAGCTGAGTAAATCAGCATTTTTTAATCGCGTAAGCAAAGGATACAAAGTGCCTTCTAAAATGACTAAGTTGGCCGACTTCATTTTTTCTATAATTTCTGAGGGATATACTTCCCCTTTCATAATTATTGATAAGATACAATACTCTAAAACCCCCTTCTTTAACTGACTTTGCGTATTCTCTATATTCATATTGCTACTATTTAAATGCAAATATAGATAAAATATAGTACTATGCAATACATAGTACTATATTTTTTTTAAAAAAATAATGCCACTCGATTAAAAGTGGCATTATATATATGGAAAAATAGTTAATTAAATGCTTCTGTCGATATCAAAAGCTTCTAATTCATTGGCAACCGCCGTTAAGAAACTAGCTCCTAGGGAACCATCTACAATACGGTGGTCATAACTTAATGACAAATACATCATATTGCGAATAGCGATAACATCACCAGCAGGTGTTTCTAAAACCATAGGTCGTTTTTTAATGCTTCCTACCGCTAAAATAGCAACTTGAGGTTGGTTGATAATAGGTGTTCCCATCAAACTTCCAAACGTACCTACATTGGTCATCGTGAACGTACCACCTTGTGTATCGTCTGCTTTTAATTTATTATTGCGCGCCGCATTTGCTAAACCATTTACATCTTTGCTCAAACCTAATAAATTCTTAGTATCTGCATTTCTAATAACAGGTACGATCAAATTACCAGATGGTAAAGCTGTAGCCATACCAATATTGATATCTTTTTTAATGATAATGGTGTTGCCATCTACACTCGCATTAATCATAGGATATTTGCGAATACAATTAGCAATTGCTTCGATAAAAATAGGCGTGAAGGTAATTTTCTCACCATATTGTTTTTCGAATTTAGCTTTATTAGCATCTCTCCATTTAACTATATTAGTAACATCCGCTTCTGTAAAGCTAGTCACATGCGGTGAAGTCGCTTTACTTCTAACCATATGATCTGATATCAGCTTACGCATACGATCCATCT
The DNA here is from genome assembly GCA_030831005.1 of Bacteroidota bacterium. Classification (GTDB taxonomy): domain Bacteria; phylum Bacteroidota; class Bacteroidia; order Chitinophagales; family Chitinophagaceae; genus CAIWHF01. The sequence goes on along the minus strand of JAURLW010000107.1, from coordinate 1,620 downwards.
CTACTAATTCTACATTACCAGATGCAACAACAGAAGAAGCAGGGGCAGGACTTGCTGCAACAGGAGTTGCTGCTGGAGTAGCATTTGCTGGAGCTGGCGCAACAGGAGCAGCAGATCTATTAGCTACATAATTTAATATATCTTTTTTAGTAACACGGCCTTCATTACCGGTACCATGAATCGATTCTAATTCAGCCATACTGATTTTTTCAGTGGCAGCTATATTTAAAACTAAAGGAGAATAAAATCTATTTCCATCTGAGCTTGCTTTAGCAACTGGAGCTGCTGGTGGTGCTGCAGTAACAACAGGTGCAGCAGGAGCTTGTTGTGGTGCTGGACTTGCAACTGGTGCGGCAGGTACAACGGGAGCTGCTGGTGCAGCTTCAGCGCCACCATCCGTATTAATCTGCGCAATGACGGTACCTACAGGTACTACATCATTTACATTAAATAAGATAGACGTAATAGTTCCGGCAGCAGTAGAAGGCACTTCACTATCAACTTTATCGGTAGCAATTTCAAGCATGGTTTCATCCATTTTAATAGCATCGCCTACTTGCTTATGCCATTTTAAAATGGTTGCTTCCATAATACTTTCACCCATTTTGGGCATTACTAAATCTACTATTGCCATATAAAAATAATTCTATTGAGTGTAAAAATAATCAAAAAGAAATAATAAGTAATATTTTGTTTGTTTTGTTAATATACGGCATCCCTAAAATCCCTTCTTCTCAGCAATTTTAAATCTTGTAGAATTGCAGATTTAACATTGAGGGTGAAGCTATAACTCTTTCTTGGTCCGAATGGGATGGCATTAATACGCATTTCCCAGCAATGTAAGTCTCTATAAATATCAATAGAAGTGAAGGTCAATTGCTTATACACAAAATCATAGCCTGAACTAAAAGCTATTTTGAAATTTTTTGTCAAATTAAAATCACCACTCATCATTAAGGTCTGAGAAAAAACCAAGGTATCTTTGTTAATAGTTTTAGTTGGCGATTTAGATAAATTTATGCTATACGCCATGGTTATGTTCCATGGTATATTAAAATCTATATAATTGGAGTAGCCGTTATTACTTAGTAAGCGATTACTCTCCTTATCTTTTACTTTAGTGTCTTTTTGAGTAGAATGAAAACTTGCATTTAAAGACATATTCGCACTTGCTAATTTTGCTAACTTACCCGTCTCGTCCCATAATAATTGTGGTATTCTCCTACCATTTACATAATCATAAGCATAGGGATCATATACAGCGCCTGCTGCAATTCCAATGTTTTGAAACAAATTCGTTCTAAATCCTGCGGTTATCACACTCCAATTAAAAGAATCGGCTGCAATATTATAAGCAGATGAAAAAGACAATCCATCTATAATAGAAATATTTTTGGTTCCAGATGCCGAGTCTTTACCATTTCTCACTTTCAATTGTACATTGTTTTGAATATTGAAATTGATTGAACTATTGATATTGCCAAACTGGTTTAAGCCCGGTACACCAATAAGTGATTTTTCATAGGGCGACATATAGAACCTTCTTTGAGAGGTGTCCATTCTACTCAAATAATAATAATTAAAAGGCGCTGTTGCATAATCGGGAATAAATCCGGCACC
>JAURLW010000106.1 GCA_030831005.1 Bacteroidota bacterium | reverse complement strand
CTTTATGCTAGCGTGCATGCAACGATTGAAGAAATGGATGAAGCTATTATGCAATTAGCTAATATTTTAGCTGCAAGTAGTCCGGATGCAATGGGCGATTTGAAACGTATTTTTTGGGAAGGAACAGAAAACTGGGATACACTCTTGGTGGAAGCAGCCGGAGTTAGAGAACGATTAGTATTAAGTGATTTTACCAGAAATGCCATTCAACAGTTTAAAGCAAAATAAAAAAAAGAGCTCCGAATTTTTCGGAGCTCTTTTTTTATAAATAAGTATGGAGTGTTGAGGTTGGTAATCCCATGACATTATAATAGTCGCCCTCAATTTTTTCAATACCGATGATACCAATCCAATCTTGAATGCCATAGGCACCTGCTTTATCAAGAGGTTGGTAATGTTCAATATAAAAATCAATATTCGACTCTGTTAGTATTTTGAAATAAACCTTGGTGATCACAGAGAAAACATGTATTGTATCTGGCTTGTAAACGCAAACTCCAGTTACTACTTCATGCATAGTGCCAGAAAGAGTTTGCAACATTTTTTTAGCTTCTGCTTTATCCTTGGGTTTGTTTAAGATTGTATTATTGATGATTACAACCGTATCTGCAGCAATAACAATAGCTTCTTGTTGTGTACTTGCAATTTTTTCAGCTTTCTTTTGAGCTAATACCTGTGGCACCGCATACACATCAATATGAGCAGGAGGTGTTTCGTCAATATCGGCTTGTTGCACGCTAAAGCTTATTCCCATTTCAGCCAATAGTTGTTGTCTTCGTGGCGATTGAGAAGCTAAAATATAGGTTGGCATTACTTAATAATTGATATAATAGATAAACAAATTGCTAAGGCCTAATAGCATTATAAATTTCAAGCTACTGCTCAATTGAGCATAGTGTTCACTCGTAGCCTCTTTATTTACTTGAGCGATGACCATGATGAGCGGTAAGCAAGTGCTTAGGCTAAGGTAGATGCTGAAAAAATAATGAGCACTATTGAAAAGCAGGGTCGATAAGAGTACTAAAAGTAGCACACTTAGTATTCCAATTACTTGCACGATTCTTCCGCTTTTCTGTAAGCCAATTACTATTGGCATTGTTTTACAACCCGCTATGGTATCACCTTTAAGGTCTTCCATGTCTTTTACTAATTCGCGCATCCAAGTCAAGGTAAAAGCAAAAAGAGCTGTAGTAAAAAGTACTGTTTGTGCATTTTTATGGATAGCCAATTGGGGCTCGTACCAATAAAACATTAAAATGCAAATACTAGTTAATGCGGCTACTAAAATATTTCCGGTCAGATACGATTGTTTATAACGGGTAGAATAAAACCACAATAGTAAACTGCTTATGATTTGAAAGCCAACAAGCAGTATATTGTTATGTTGCAATGCGATGATGACTCCTATGAGCACACCTACCAACGTTAGTAAAAGATGAAGTAAGATCGCTTTTCGACGATCAATCGTATTTTCTAATAAGAGTTTATTAGGTCTATTTATAGCATCGGTTTTGATATCAAAATAATCATTGATGATATAACCAGCAGCTGCAATAAATAAGGTAGATAATAATATGCCTATAAGCGTTGCAATAGAAGTATGCAAGGGCATATGGGTTTGGCTATAAATGGGCTTAATTAAAAAAAGCCAAATGAAAAATTGTGTAATACTAATAATTACAAGATTTTTCCATCTGACTAATTGTAAATATCTCATCGTTTTTATTTATTCCATGTTGAAGGAGATAAACGCCATGTTTCCAAATGCGCTTTTTCTTCTGTGGAGATGATTTTTTGATCTTCAGCAACTTCCATTAAAGCGCTATAATTGCTAATGGTAAATAAGGGTACATTTGCTTTTTCAAATGCAGCAGCAGCTTCTGGAAAACCATAAGTAAATAAACCAACCATGCCAATTACTGTTGCGCCATGCGCACGAAGCACCTCTGCAACTTCTAAGCTGCTCTTGCCAGTTGATATTAAATCTTCTACTACCACTACTTTTTGGCCAGCTTCTAATACCCCTTCAATTTGGTTGCCCATACCATGTTCTTTTGGCTTAGAACGAACATATAAAAAAGGAAGTTTTAATAAATCAGCAGCCATAACACCATGCGCAATACCAGCGGTTGCAACACCTGCAATAGCATCTGCATCAGGGAATTGTTCTAAAATCATATTTGCCAATTCGCTTTTTACAAAATCTCTAACGTGAGGGTAAGAAAGCGTTTTTCTATTGTCGCAATATACCGGAGAATTCCAGCCAGAAGCCCAAACAAAAGGTTTTTGGGTATTAATTTGTAAAGCTTTAATTTGCAATAACTTCTCTGCAAAGTGTTTTTGTGTACTCATGCATCAAACCTACGCTCAAATATGGAAGTTTGCAAAAAAAATCATGGAATTTTTAAAAAATATTTATTTCAACGCCCTTCAAATGTGCGTTACTAATGCAATAGGCACTGCACTTGCCTCAAAAGACGCTACTGTTTTTTATTGTCTACCTAATACAACTCCTAACGAGCTTAAATCCTTTATTTTTGAGCAAGAAGCAAAAGCAAGGCTTTGCTTTATTATTGTAAAGGACTGGGATCAAATTTTAGATACATTAAAAGCTATTTTCATTTTTATAGAGGCCGGTGGAGGTGCTGTTTTCAATGAAAACAAGGAGTTATTATGTATTTATAGAAGAGGTGTTTGGGATTTGCCTAAAGGGAAATTAGATGATGGAGAGCTAATTGATGAATGCGCTTTAAGAGAAGTGGAGGAAGAAACTAACGTGAGTGGTTTACAATTAGGAGCGCTACTGCTCGAAACTTGGCATGTATATGAAATGAAAGGCAAATGGTTTTTAAAGAAAACAACTTGGTTTAAAATGAATACCGACTATAAAGAGCAATTAATTCCTCAAGCCATAGAGCAAATAGAAGCAGTAGAGTGGGTGCCGATGAAAAAAATAACTACCTATATCAATGAGCATTCATTTGGGACGCTTAAAGAAGTCATTAGCGCCCTACAATAATCTACTTGATGAGTTTATGTATTATTTGTTGCAAGGTGGTGAAAGCGATATAGATATCTAATCGGATACTTGCATTTTTATTGTAGTATATATCCCATAAGACTCTTTTTTTCAAATCTCTCGGTGTTATAATCTCTCCCAAATATCCTTTTATTTGAGCCATGCCAGTCATTCCAGGTTTAGATTCGTGGCGTAATAAATAATAGGTATAAGCCTTTGAATACACTTCTGTGTGGTATAGCATATGAGGTCGTGGTCCTACAATGCTCATCGTGCCCATTAATACATTTAATAATTGGGGTAATTCATCAATATGGGTAAGGCGTAATATTTTTCCTAAACGAGTGATGCGAACGTCATTAGTGATTGCTTGTTGGGTATCTGCCTCTTTGTTGAGTTTCATTGTTCTGAATTTGATACAATGAAAGGTCTTGTTATCCTTCCCTGTTCTTTTTTGTACAAAAAAAATAGGTCCTTTAGAATTAAGTTTTATAAGTAAAGCTACAATAGGGGTTAGCCAAGGCATGATTAAAAGTATAATGCTACTGGCTACCACTATATCAATTAATCTTTTACTTAATAAATAGCTTGTATTCTTTTTATAGACTTGGTGATTAGGTAAGGAACTTAAAAATGCCCTTATTTCAGTAAAGCGTTGGGTAGAGGTCATCTTGTTAAACAGTTGATTGGGTTTCTTTACTGGAATAATAATGTTGTAAAAACAGCATAGAGAAAAAGCTAAAGAATATAATTCCTGCTTGAGTTTGCAGCGCTGATTCTATAAAAAATACAGCCATACTAGTTAATTGGAAAGACCAAAATAACCATTTGTAAGGGGTTGTGAATTGAAAAAATAAAGGTCTACATAAAATAAATAGGAACGTTAGTAATCCGATGATACCCAACATAAAGAGCTCCTGAATATACATATTATGCATATTGAACTCCCATATTTTCTTGGCTCTATTGCCTTCGTTTAATTCAAAGTTGTGTTTTTCAATTGTTTTTTGTTGAATGGCAGCTACATCACCAATGCCCGATCCATACCAATACAAATGCTCATGTTGTATGCTTTCCATAGATGTTTCCCATATGAAAATGCGCAAGGTAAAGTTGTTGAATTGTTGTTTACTAGGATCTTCTTTCGACACCCAATTTTTTGTTTGCGAAGGTGTCATTTCTTTAAAGCGTTCTTTGATAGGGTTGTTAGTCAAGAATATAATTCCATATACAGCCAATAATACTAGGGCAAATCCACTATTTATCAATCCTTTTGTAAAATCCTTTTTGGTGCTTTGGTAAATTAAAATAGGTAATACAATGGCGAACTGGCAAAGTAATACCATTCGTGCCGAAAGCATTAACAGGAATAGCTCTAAGACGATTATAGTGATGATCTGTATGCTTTTTTGTTTGGTAAAAAAGAAAGCTGTTGGAGCTAATAATAAAATTGCAATACCTATCAATACATACCACGACATATAAACGGCATTGGCGTCAGCAAAATGCACGAGGTTGTGGTAAAAGAAATGGGATATCTGATGGTCTTTTTGGTAAGCTAAATAGCTACTGCCAATACTGAGGATGCATATAACAAGCAAGCCTATAATGAAGCTTGTGAATACGCCTTTTAATTGGGTTTCGTTTTCTTTGTTTTGGGTGCCAATAACTAAAGGAAGTAGTAGGATAGAGAGCTTTGACTCTAAATCGGCACTTGCAATCGTTTTGTAATCACTGTAAAAATAACTAATGGCATGAAGTGCGTACCATAAGATCCAGCAAATGAGTAAAGGGCGTTTTTTTAATTGTGTGAATGTTGATTTAAAATCTTCGGTAAAAATCCAACTTATAGCTAATAAAACAACAGCCAATGCATTGATTCTGTAATACATTGGAATGCTTAGTGCTACCAAGAATAAACAAGCGGTATATAACTTGTTGGCTAATGGGTTAGATTTTGTAAGCGACGCTGTTGGCATGTTTAGCATGGTGTTTTAGTTCGACTAAAACACTAAGATACAGTATTAATCTATTTTTTAAAAAACAAGCAAAAAATTGTACTTTTAACCTTCTTACATGAATATCAATCATCTTAAAAGTTTATCCGCAAGTGGCTTTCAAATTATCGTAAATCAATTGTTTGGTTTAGGGTTCTTTATGCTTGCTGCTTATTATATCGATAAGCAACTTTTTGGAGAGTTAAATTTATCAATTGCCCTAAGCACAACCTTTACCCTGCTTGCTACTTTTGGCTTTGATCATGTTATTGTTCGTAGGATTTCTGCAGGTATGTCAATTGCCTCAACTACGGGCATTTACTTAACCCATGCATTAGTTATGGGGCTGCTCTCCATTATTTTGTTATTAGTGTCAAAATTTTATTTTCCTAACTTTTTTCAAATCCATTTTTTACTCATTGCAGTATTCATCAGTTTTATTTGCACTTATATTGCTTCTTGTTTTAAGCAATTAGCTAATGGCAAAGAGCGCTTTTGGCATTTGGCATTTATGGGTATTATTGCCAATGTAGTGCGCGTAATAGGTTTGTTTTTCCTTATTCAAATTCATGCAGTGACCATCAGCAATATTGCCATACTTTATGTGGGTGTTGCTATTGTTGAAGTTTTGTTTGCATTTTTTTCTGCAGCTCATTTAAGTGGTCATTGGGTATTGCCAAGCTTTGATTGGATGGCCTATAAGTCATTGGTTAAAGAATCCTTACCCCAATTAGGCGTAATTTTTTTAGAGTCATCCTTGGCACGTGTCGATTGGATTTTGTTGGGCTTCATTAGCACTAGTGTTTTTGTTGCCGATTATAGTTTTGCCTACAAAGCTTTTGAATCGTCTCGAATACCCTTACTTATCATTGCTCCCGTTTTATTGCCAAAAGTTTCTAGAATATTAGCCAAAAGCCATGCTTATGAAACAGGCGTGGTCAAGGAATTAAATATGTTGTGGCAATTGGAAAGTTGGCTTGCCATGTTTATCCCCTTAGTATTGAATATTTGTTGGGTAGATGTGGTGAATATTATGACGCAAAATAAATATGGAGAGAGCACAAAAGGCATCTATGCTATTTTGTCTTTCTGCTTACCCATGGCCTACATAACCAATTTCTTATGGACCATTGTTTTTGCAAAAGGAAATATAAAATTGACCCTAAAGATTTCGGCCTTAGCTAGTGTCGTGAATATTGTTTTGAATATTATATTGATTAAGTACTTTAATGCTTTGGGCGCTGCTATAGCTTATTTATCAAGTACCTCAGTGCAATTCATTTGTTATTATGTTTGGGTAAAAGAGCCACACTTGCAATTGCGACTAATGCCTTACTTGAAAACCTTATTGATAACCATTGCACTTTATATATTAGCACTTTGGCTTCCTGTTTTTTGGTTGTGGAAAGTAGTTGTAGTGGCATTACTCTATGTATTTTTGTTCTATCTTTTATTTTATAAACAGTATTTGAAAAAAGCGCTTTCAACAACTCCGAATGGATTATAAAGTAAGTATTATAGTAACCTGTTATAATTATGCAGCTTATTTACAAGCCTGTTTAGAAAGCGTATTACAACAATCCTATAGCAATTGGGAGTGCTTCATTATAGACGATGGCTCTACGGATCATACAGGCAAATTAGCTAAATCATTTGTAGACATAGATAGTCGCTTTAGATATGTATATCAACAAAATCAGGGCGTTGCTGTTGCCAGAAATACAGCAATGGAATTAATTACTGGCGACTATATTCAATTTTTAGATGGTGATGATCTTTTAGAAATAGATAAATTGAAAAATCAAATTGCTTCTTTTCAAAAAAATCATGATTTGTTGATGAGCGTTTCTCCATCCTATTTTTTTGAATCCGATCAGCCTCAAGATTTTTACACGTCCAAGCAAAAAGAAAAAAATACCATACAGCCATTTATAGCAATGGCTTCCTCTGTAAGAGATCAATTAATAAAAGACAATATATTTATTATCTCTGCTCCACTGATTCCCAAACATAAACTAGGTACTTTGCGTTTCGATCCTGCTTATAAAACCTATGAAGATTGGAAATTCTGGTTTGAGTTTACCAAACAAGAAGGGCAAATCATCGGTTTGGATTCAGCTAATTCTGGTACCTTAATAAGGTTTGGGCATGCTAGTCTGATGAGTAAAAAGCTACAACTAAATAAAGATGCATTACGCATCAGAATTTATTTTATGGCTAAGATCAATCCATTCAAGCAAGTTTATAATGGATATCGTATTGTAAAATTATTTTTTAAACGCGCTTACTTAACTATACTCAGCAATGGCTAAAACACTTTGTATCATTATCAATTGGAATGCAGCTGCGGATACCAATTTGCTAGTAGAGCAAGTGTGGAAAACAACTAATGCGCATATTGCACTCATCGATAATGGGTCTACAGATCAATCTAAAGAACAGCTCATGACGGCTTGCGCTCGCTTACAAGCGGTAAATTGGCAATCGCAATTTGAATGCAAGAGTGAGCGATTGCAGCTTATTAGCTCCGCAACAAATGATGGTTTTGCTAAAGCAATTAACAAAGTAATTCGTTGTGTATTGCCCAATACCTATGATTTTATTTGGTTGTTGAATAATGATGCTTTGCCAGAAGAAAAGGCCTTAGTGCATTTAGAAGATTGTTTGTTGCAACAAACAGATTTAGGTTTTGCGGGTTCTGTAATTATGGATTACGAGCAACGCAATAAAATTCAATGTTGCGCAGTACGTTATCATCCCTTTTTTGCAGTTTCAAAATTGCAATTTAAAAATCAACAATGGGATGATGCCAAAGATTATATTAACAATGACAAACATATTTTTCAGCATGGGGCTAGCTTACTAGTTCGTTACTCCATGTTAGAGCAGCTTGGATTGCTCGATGAGCGCTTTTTCTTGTATGCAGAAGAACATGATTGGCAGGTGCGAGCAGCAAAATTCGGCTTTGGTAATGCTCTGGTTGTGAAAAGTAAGGTATATCACAAAGGCTCTATGAGCACAGCCAATGCGCATCATTTATTTTATTATTATTACAATACCTCTGCTATAAAATTTGCTTACAAGTATCATTCCTTTTTATTACGCACTTGGAATGTGATAGCTCTTTTGGGTATTACTATAATTAGAACAAAAGGAAATATGAAAGCTTTGTATTGGGGTGTGAAAGGAATCTTATTGGGTTATTTTAAACCGAATCAGTATGCAAACCTGTAAATTGTTTGGCTTCGATTTTATAAGTGCTGCTCATGTAACTGAAGTAGTAGAAGATGTAATGCATGTTATTTCATCTAGTGATATGGTGCAACATATAGTAACGCCTAATGCTTATGTATTACAAGAACTTAATAAAAAAGGAAAAGCGTCATTGTTGCAATTTGCTCAATCAGCTAAATGGGTGTTACCTGATGGCATGCCTATTGTATGGTTAAGTAAATTAAAATATAAACATGCGCTAAAATCCAGATTAACAGGAAGCGATTTATTCCCTGTTTTGTGGGCGCGCATAAAACAAGAACACTTAGCGGCTACTTTTATTTTGCCGAATACGCAATTAGCTAATTTATTTTGTCAGGAATATCCTGCTTGTAATGTGTGCACACCCACTTTTTTTGATCCTACTGATGAGGCCTATATAAAATTTCTTGCGCAAGATGTGTGTCAATTATTGACTGCTCAAAATAGTCAGTTTTTATTTGTTGGATTAGGTGATCCAAAACAGAGTTTAATAGGCATACAAGTAGCTCAGTTATATGAAAAGCAACATCTAGGTAAGCCATTGGTAATTGCCTACTTAGGTGCGTCTTTTGAGTTTTATCATGGATATAAATCACGCGCTCCGCAATGGATTACGCAATTAGGTTTAGAATGGCTCTATCGATTTTATAAAGAACCAAAACGCCTTTGGAAGCGCTATACTGTGGGGAATATTAGATTTTTAAGCTTAGCTTTTAAAGAGCTTTTTAAGAAATAATATTATGCTAAAAGCCAGTTGCACATTTTGTATAAAACACGTGCACCTACAATAGCGTCAATACCATCTTCCATATGTTCTCCGCAAGAAACTTCATTCAGGTCAAATCCGATAATTTCTTTTCCGCTTTGTTTAAGTAGTTTGAATAAATAATAGATTTGTTCTACTTCAAATCCACCTGGTACTGGCGTTCCGGTATTCGGACATAATTTTGGATCTAAGCCATCAATATCAAAACTGATGTACACTTTCTGAGGTAGTTCATCAATGATTTGCAAGCATTGCTCTCTCCAAGTGATACCTTCAAATTGTTGTTCTTTTATATTTTTATCAAAGAAGGTGCTGATGCGTTGTGGATTTTGTTGGATTAAGATTAATTCATCATCACAATAATCGCGAATACCTACTTGAACTAATTTCTTCATTTGCGGAATTTCTTGAAGTACATTGTACATCACAGAAGCGTGCGAATAATTAAATCCTTCGTAAGCTACACGTAAATCGGCATGGGCATCTATTTGTAAAATCCCAAAAGATTCATGTTGCTCGCTTAGTGCTTTTAAATACCCTAATGGAGTACTATGATCACCGCCAATTAAACCAACTCGTTTGCCATTTGCTAATAGTCGTTTCGTATGATTGTAAACCCATTCATTCATGAATTGACAACCTTGATTAACTTCATTTAATTTACCATTCAATTGTACATTGTCCTCAACATTGCCACCCTCGCATAAATGCGCAATAATTAATTCAGCACATTGACGTAAAAAATCACTTTTCTTTCTCAATGTTTTATCAATAGGTACCATATAGATACCTTTTTGCCATGCATCTGTAACATCCGGATCATAAAGGTCTACTTGCATAGACGCTTTAAAAATATTTTCTGGTCCTCTTGCAGCACCTTCTCTATAAGACACCGAAACCTCCCAAGGAACGGGTAATAAACAAAGTAGCGCATCCTCTTCAGTAAAAGGCAAACCAAAAATGGTATTAGAGCTTAATCCAACAGAATTTGGGTCGAAAGTGTTTAAAATGGACATGGAGAAAAGATAAATAATAAAATACGGGAGCAAATGTATAAACTAAATTCAAACAATGCGTTTATTTAGTATTTTTGTTGCAAAATTTTTATTTATCAGATTGAGGACGGTTTTATGAAAAGGACGCATATAATTTTATTGGTTTTAATTGCTCTAGGAGTAGGAGCTATAGTGGCTATGTTTGGCGATTTTAGTACCTATGAAACCTTTGCTTCTGCGGCTAAAAATCCTACCAAAAAAATACATGTAATTGGGTTTTTAGAGAAAGATAAAGCCATGATATATGACCCATTGGTAGATGCTAATCATTTTACTTTTTATGTGAAAGATAAAGCGGGTGCCGTAAATCAAGTAGTGTTTAATGGCGCTAAGCCAACCGATATCGAAAAATCAGAGCAAATTGTAATGATGGGATATATGGATGGAACGGTATTTAGATGCTCTAAAATACAGATGAAATGCCCGTCTAAATACAAAAAAGATCAAGTTGCTGTAGGCAATAACTAATTCTACCTTTAAACTAAATTTACTTGAATACTACTTTCTTAAACGAACATCTTTTACCAGGCCAATTGGGCCATTTAATGGTCATAAGCGCCTTTGTTGCATCTTTATTTAGTGCCTTTGCTTTTTTCAATGCTGCTAAATGGGAACAACAAGATCCAACAACTTCTTCTTCTTGGTTATCTATTGCCCGTAAATTATTTATGGTGCATGTAATTATGGTATGGGGTGTCTTTTTCACCTTATATTATATTATTTACAACCATTATTTTGAATATCATTATGCATACGAGCATTCTTCTTTAGCCTTACCTACAAAGTATCTATTATCCTGTTTTTGGGAAGGTCAGCAAGGGTCTTTCTTGCTTTGGATGCTTTGGCATTCTATTTTAGGACTGTTTATATTGTATAAATCGGATAGCTTACAAGCTCGTACGATGACAGTTGTTGGTATTATTCAAGCTTGTCTTAGTACCATGTTATTGGGAATGTATATTAACGAAAGCGTAAAAATTGGAACGAGTCCGTTTGCCTTATTGAGAAATCAAATGCAAGGTGCTCCTATTTTTGCTCAGCCAGATTATATGCAGTATATCAAAGATGGCAATGGCTTGAATGAATTATTGCAAAACTATTGGATGGTTATTCATCCGCCTATCTTATTTCTTGGATTTGCGCTTACTCTTGTTCCTTTTGCCTATGCAGTAGCTGCTTTATGGAAAGGAGAATTTGTAAATTTCATTAAGCCGATTATAAATTGGTCTTTGGTTGCCGGTGGTGTTTTAGGTTTAGGTATTATGATGGGCGGTGCCTGGGCATATGAGTCTTTAACCTTTGGAGGTTATTGGGCATGGGATCCTGTAGAGAATGCTTCTTTAGTACCTTGGTTACTTTTAGTAGCAGCACTTCATACGATAGTAATTTTTAAAGCTACGCAACGATCTTTAGGCGTAAGTCTAATCTTGTTTGTTCTGACGTATGCATTTATATGGTATTCTACCTTCTTAACCAGAACGGGAATTTTAGGCGATACCTCGGTGCATGCCTTTACAGGAGAGGGTAGTTCTTTGCTTTGGCATTTGCTGATTGTTTTAGCTATTGTTTTGTTGCCAAGTATCATCTTATATATTTACAGACGTAAACAATTTCCTAATATAGAAAAGGAAGAAGCGCTCCTTTCAAGAGAGTTTTGGATGTTCATTGGCGCTTTTATTATTTTCTTATCGTCTATTCAAATTATTCTGACCACTTCTATTCCGGTTTGGGCGCCATTAGTAAAATGGATCAGTGGGAAAGAAGTTGCACCACCAAACGATCCAGTACAGCATTATAATGCGATACAAATTTGGTTGGCTATTCTTATTACCTTTTTATCGGCAAGTACCTTATTCTTAAAATTCAAAAACACGGATTGGAAACCATTATTAAAAAGATTTGCGATTATAAAATCGATTAGTCTCGCACTAACATGTTTTATAGCATATGCAGAAACTATAAATAAGGTTCCTGTATTTTTATTGTTATATGCAGCCTGCTTCGGTGTCATAGCAAGCGTATATTACGCTATTTATAATCAGAAAGGGGTGTTTAAGAAAATGGGTCCAGCCATTTCTCATCTTGGATTTGCTTTAGTCATCTTAGGTATAGTCTTATCTTCTTTTAAAAAGGAAGTGCTT
>JAURLW010000105.1 GCA_030831005.1 Bacteroidota bacterium | reverse complement strand
AGCTATGATAAAAACAATATTACTCGAACAAAAATTGAAGGTAATAGAACCTCTAATCCTGTGGTTATTCCTGCACCTGAAGACAGTACCCATGCTAGAATGAATTTGTGGTTATTAAATGGTCTTGGTCCATCAAACAATAAAGAAGTAGAAGTCATCATTAAATCTTTTAATTATATACCCCTTTAAAATTTTTATTAACAACAAAACAAAACAACTATGAAAAAACAACTACTATTGAGCGTACTAGCAAGTTTTATGTTTGCAGTAGGTTTCGCACAAAACAAAAATGTAACCTTTGTGGTTAAAAGTCCAGACTCTTCACAAGTATTTGCATTTGGAGATTGGAGTAACTGGGGAAATTACCCGGGTAATGTAATGACATCTATGGGTGGTGGTTACTATTCTGTAACTATTCCTATGACCGCTGGTGCTCATGAATTCATGTTTGTAAACGGGACAGCTGCATTCGTTAAAGAAGGTATTACGCCAACTATGCCATGTACTAACGGTAACGCACAGTATACCAATAGAACAATTACTGTAGCTAATGATACCACGTATTGTGCTACTTGGGCTACTTGTACATCATGTACGGCACCTGCAGGAAACGTATCTATTACTTTTAAAGTGCAAAATCCAGATTCTACTCCTGTTTATGTTTTCGGTAGCTGGAGCAACTGGTCAAACTATCCTGGTACAGCAATGACATCTCAAGGTGGCGGTATCTATCAAGCAACTATTTCTATGCCTGCAAATGCTACTTATGAATATTTGTTTGTAAATGGTACAGCAGGTACTAAAGAAGTATTGAATCCAGCATGGACTTGTACCAATGGAAATGGACAATATACTAATCGTATGTTGACCGTGACTACTGCTAACCAAACTATTTGTCGTCGTTGGGCAAAATGCGATTCTTGTAATTCAGTAGTTCCATCAAACATCAATGTTAAATTCCAAGTGAAGAGCCCAGACTCTACTCCTGTTTATGTTTTCGGTAGCTGGAGTAACTGGTCTAATTTCCCTGGAACTCAAATGACTTCTGTAGGTAACAATACTTATGAGGTTACTATTCCAATGGCTTCTAATCAAGATATCGAATATTTATTTGTAAACGGTACGGGTACTAAAGAAGTTTTAAATTCAACTTGGACATGTACTAACGGTAATACACAATACACTAACCGTCTTACTAAAATAAAAAGTAATGATACTACTTTATGTGCTACTTGGAAAAGTTGTGTTGCTTGTAATACAACCAATATTCCTGGTATTGCAACTGAAAAAGTAGGCATGAGCTTAGCAAAAAATCAAGTAAAATTGTTTACTAACGATAAAATGAATATTGAGTCATTACAAATTTTTGATATCATTGGTCGTAACGTATTTACTACAAATAATGTAACTACTAATACGGCAATCCCTGTAGAAGTAGATGCTAATAAAATCTATATTATTAGAGCTCGCATTCAAGGTCAAGATTATACCTTCAAAGGTGTTGTTGTAGAATAGTTCTATTCTATGTTATTAATAAAAGCCCAATGATTGATCATTGGGCTTTTATTTTAATACCAATAAAAAAGGATTGACCAGGGTCAATCCTTTTTTATATTAAGATTTGTTTTTCTTATTTAATGGCTGCTTGTACTAAGCTAGCTGCTTCACTTAGTAAGATAGCAGATTGTACTTTTAATCCAGAGTTTACAATCAATTCTTTTGCTACTTCTGCATTAGTACCTTGAAGACGCACAATGATTGGAATATTGATATTGCCTAAATTGTTATACGCTTCGATAACACCTGCCGCAACACGATCGCAACGAACGATCCCGCCAAAAATATTAATTAAGATAGCTTTTACATTAGGGTCTTTCATGATGATTCTAAACCCAGCTTCTACTGTTTGTGCATTAGCTGTACCGCCTACGTCCAAGAAGTTAGCAGGCTCACCACCAGCTAATTTAATCATGTCCATAGTAGCCATTGCTAATCCAGCACCATTTACCATACAACCTACATTACCATCTAATTTTACATAGTTTAAGTTGAACGCTCCTGCTTCTACTTCTGTAGGATCTTCTTCGCTGGTATCTCTTAATGCTTCGATGTCTTTATGACGCATCATAGCATTATCATCAATATTCATTTTACAGTCTACAGCAATGATTTTATCGTCTGCAGATTTAAACAATGGATTGATTTCTAACATTGAGCAATCTAAACCTACATAAGCATTGTATAAATTAGTAACGAATTTTACCATGTTTTTAAACGCATCACCGCTCAATCCAAGATTGAAAGCAATGTTTCTAGCTTGGAATGCTTGAAGGCTCATTCCTGGAGCAATCCACTCTTTATGGATTTTTTCTGGTGTATGATGCGCTACTTCTTCAATATCCATACCACCTTCGGTGCTATACATGATTACGTTTTGTTTCTTAGCACGATCTAGTAAGATAGATAAGTAAAACTCTTTACGATCGCTTGGTCCATCATAATACATGTCTTGAGCAATCAATAATTTGCTTACTACTTTTCCAGCCTCACCGGTTTGGATCGTAACAAGGGTATTGCCTAAGATATTTTTAGCAACAGTACCTGCTTCTTCAGCACTTTTTACCACTTTTACACCATGTTGTTCTGGCACTTCTCTCATGGTACCTTTACCACGACCACCCGCATGAATTTGAGCTTTCATCACTACAAATTTTGTGTTGGTAGCTGTAGCTGTTTGTTCGTATGCTTTAATAGCATCTTCTACGGTTTCAACAGCAATACCTTCTTGGGTAGGTACATTATATCTTTTTAAAAGTTCTTTTGCTTGATATTCGTGCAGATTCATGTGTTAAAAATTTGGGCAAAGATAATATATAATGTTTATTAATTGTAGGGATTTTGCTCAATTAATGGTATTAAATTTTGCTACTTATTCATTGATTTGGAAGCTATAATAGTAATTGCCTCTTTGTCCGGGGTAAAAACCCGCTATTTGAATGAAATTCTTATTGTTGATGGCATTTGCTATTTGTTCTTCGGTGGCAATGGCTATATCATTGATAGCCGTTATGATAAACCCCTTTTGAATATTGCTTTGTTGGGCTAATGGGCCATTGCCTAAATCGGTAATGATAAGGCCATTATTGATGCCGTATTGTTTTTTTTCTTGTTGACTTAAAAAACGGTAGGAAGCACCAAAAAGCTCTTTCTGACCGGTAGTTTCTGCATTGCTTTTAAGAGTTACGGTACTGGTTTTGCTTTGCCCGTCTCTCCAATAACCAACAGTCACTTCGTCCCTAGGGTGATAACGCGCTATTTGCTCTAATAAAGAAGGTACTGAATTTACCTTTACCTGATTGATGGCTTGAATAAGATCGCCTATTTTTAAACCCGCTTGCTCTGCAGCACCATTTTTACTGAGGCCTACGATAGCAACACCTTGAATTTCGTCTAAATGATATTTTTTAATTTCTTC
This sequence comes from Bacteroidota bacterium, assembly GCA_030831005.1. Lineage (GTDB taxonomy): Bacteria > Bacteroidota > Bacteroidia > Chitinophagales > Chitinophagaceae > CAIWHF01. Next base: position 29,737 of record JAURLW010000105.1, on the reverse strand, counting down.
TTCGCTAGCTGTTTTAATATCTTTTGGGTTGATGCCCAAGAACGCTCTTTGTACTTTGCCGTATTGAATTAAATCGGCACTTACTTTTTTTACAATATTGGAAGGTATGGCATAAGAATAGCCTGCATAGGAGCCCGTAGGCGAACTGATAGCTGCATTGATACCTACCAAATCACCATTACTATTAACTAATGCACCACCGCTATTGCCTGGGTTTACCGCTGCATCGGTTTGTATAAAGGACTCTATAGCATTTTGTTGGTTTTTATGTATGCCGATATTTCTACTTTTAGCACTTACGATGCCCGCAGTTACGGTAACATCTAAATTGAGTGGATAGCCAATGGCTAATACCCATTGTCCTAATTTTACTTGGTCGCTATTGCTAAATTTTAGATAGGATAAATTGTTTTCCTCCACTTTTAATACGGCTAAATCCGTTGCCATATCTGTGCCTATTAATTTAGCTTGTTTGCTTGTGCCATCACTAAGGGTAACCGTTATTTTTTCGGCATTAGCAATGACATGATAATTGGTTACGATATGCCCATTTTGATCTATAAGCACACCAGAGCCGGAGCCCGATTGGGGTGGTAAGATATATTGTTGTGGGCCAAAAAATTGTTCGAAGAAGCCATTGCCAAAAGGGTTTTGAGCATATACGGTTTTAGCAGAAGTGCTTACTTTAACATGGACTACCGCTTTGGTGGCAGTTTCTGCAGCTAATTGGAAATCGATAGGAGCAGCACTTTTTCGATTGTAGGTATAATCGTTTTCGGTTTGAGCGAAGAGGGTGTGAATAGAAAAACAAACAACTAATCCGCTCTTAAATAAATGGTTTAAAAATGGTTTTCTCATAGCTTTTTATTTTCGTCAAATATAAAAAGCAAAAAAATTAGAAAATTGTTAAATCAGCGCTGCTGTTTATTTTTTAACATACAAAATGCACTTGTCTTGAAACAAGGGCTCTGGGAAAATAGTATGCAAGTCCCAATAATGCGGACGTAATTTAGAAGCTGCAATTTCAGCGCTTAAGTCGCCACCTTTTAAGCAGATTAAACCATTAGCAAGCGTGTCACTAGCATGGCCTTTTTTAAGTAAAGGAGCTGCCCAAGTCCATAAATCCAATAGAGGAGCTACGGCTCTAGAGACTGCAAAATCGAAACTGCGATTTTTTATTTGTTCTGCTCTTGAATGAATAGCGGTAACATTTTTTAATCCAATAGCTTGAGCAATTTCTTGCACAACGGTAATTTTTTTACCGATCGAATCTACCAATAAGAATTCTACATTAGGAAAGAATATAGCTAAGGGTATGCCTGGGAAACCACCGCCTGTGCCAATGTCAATAACTTGTGCGCCATCTTCAAATTGGCAAATCGTAGCAATAGCTAAAGAATGCAATAAGTGACGGATATATAATTGGTCAATATCTTTTCTAGAAATAACATTTATTTTCTTATTCCAACTAGGATATAATTCACCCAAAGCCTTCAATTGGTCTACTTGTTGGGGAGTAAAATCGCTAAAGTATTTAGTTATGATTTCCACGATTGGTAATTTTTAAAAAAGATATAAGGTGCAAAGATACAATTATAAATGGCCCATAAAAATTCGCCTAATAAGTTTTTAAACAGGCTACTAGATAGGCCTTGTTGCTTTTGAAATGCGCTCAATATAAATAAGTGAGCAACTAAGCGTGCCACCAATAGGCATAGGATCAAGGGCGAACAAAATACGGATAGAAAAAGTAGGCAAATCCACCAAAGGCCTTGCGTTAAAGCATAGGTGCCTAAAAGGATTTGCACCTTTTTATGATAATATTTGCCGGTACTTAGGTGTCTCTTTTTCTGTTGCATCCATTGCTGAAAGCTTTCAGGAGCTTTGCTTAGCGTATAAGAATGGGGACTTCTTACAACGGCATAGTTTTGGGAAGTAGCGGCAATGCGCACCAATAAATCATCATCGCCATAAGGCACTTGTTGCCATAAAGGATGTTGATTTGCCTTTAAAAATAGTGCTTTACGAAAGCCCATGTTTCTTCCTACCGCCATATAATAGATACCGATTTTTGATAAGAGTTGATACCAAAAAAAAGTATGCATAGTTTCCCATTGCACGAGGGTATTGATCCAGTTTTTTTCTTTTTGGTAAGCACCAAAACCCGTAATCAGTTCTTTGTTTTTGAGTGCATTGGCCATAATGCTTACCCAATGCTTACTTGTTGGAATACAATCAGCATCGATACATAAAATGGCATCGTGTTTCGCTTGTGTAACGCCTATTTCCAAGGCTTTCTTTTTCCCTTTAAATGTACTTTCAAAAGCCTCACTTTTAAAAATGCGTAGTTGTGGGAAATGGGGTGTTGCATTTTCTAATATGCTCCAAGTAGCATCCGTAGAACCATCATCAATAACTAGGACTTCAAAATTAAGAGCATGATCAGCGGTGCTATAACTTTGTGTTTGCAAGGCTTGCAATAATGCAGCTATGTTTTGGGCTTCGTTTTTAGCACAAGAAATAATACTGATGGGTTCGGTATTATTAATTTTTGCGATTTTTTCTTTTTTATGGAAGGCTAGGTATAGCAATAGTTCATAAGCCCATTGTATAATGAGTATGGCAATAACGAAAAGAGGAATAATTTGTGTTAACACTTATGCAAAGTTGCTATTTTTAAGTGCAATTCCCAATATTGTAACGTATTTTAGCAATTCTATTTTTTGATTTTATTGCACTATGGAATTTAATTTACTTAAAAACGATCCACAAAGTAATGCAAGAGCAGGTCTGTTGCATACAGCACATGGAGTTATAGAAACCCCTATTTTTATGCCTGTGGGCACAGTAGGAAGCGTGAAAGGAGTGCCGCAAGATCAATTAAAAAATGCTATACAAGCTCAAATTATTTTGGGTAATACCTATCATTTATATTTACGACCAGGCACTTCTGTATTGGAGCAGGCTGGAGGTTTGCATAAATTCATGAATTGGGATAAGCCTATATTAACAGATAGTGGAGGGTATCAAGTTTTTTCATTATCTGCCAATCGAAAATTAAGAGAAGAGGGTGCCTTGTTTCAATCGCATATAGATGGTTCAAAACATTTATTTTCTCCGGAAAATGTAATGGATATCCAACGCAGCATTGGTGCCGATATTATCATGGCTTTCGACGAATGCCCGCCCTATCCAAGTGATTATGCTTATGCAAAAAAATCTATGGATTTAACCCATCGATGGTTACAGCGCTGTGTGCAGCGTTTAGCAGAAACTCCTGCTAAGTATGGCTATGAGCAAAGTTTATTTCCTATTGTACAAGGAAGTACGTATAAAGATTTACGAAAAGAAGCATCGGAATATATAGCTAAAATTGGTGCTGATGGCAATGCAATAGGCGGTTTGTCTGTGGGTGAACCAGAAGAAATGATGTATGAAATGGCAGCCCTTTGTTGTGACTATTTGCCAAGTGATAAACCTCGTTATTTAATGGGTGTTGGTACACCTTGGAATTTAATTGAGAACATTGCACTGGGTATTGATATGTTTGATTGCGTAATGCCTACTCGAAACGGAAGAAATGGTATGTTGTTTACTTGGGAAGGCGTTATTAATATCAAGAATAAAAAATGGCAAGACGATTTTAGTGCTATCGATGCTAGCTTATCTAATGGTATGAGTGATGTCTATTCAAAAGCGTATTTACGCCATTTGTTTATTGCTAAAGAATTATTGGCGCTTCAAATTGCGAGCGTTCATAATTTATCTTTCTATTTAGCTTTGGTAAAAGAAGCCAGAAAGCATATTTTAGAAGGAGATTTTGCTTCTTGGAAACAGCAAGTACTTCCTAAATTAAAAAACAGATTGTAGTACGTATATGAAACTACTGGATTGGTATATCGCTAAAAAATACTTAAGTACCTTTATTTTCTCTATCGCAATATTGGCGGCTATTTCCTGCGTTATTGATTACTCAGAGAAAGTAGAAGATTTTGTATCGCGTAAGGCCCCGGTTGAAGCTATTTTTTGGTATTACATCAATTTTATACCCTATATCGTTAATTTCTTATTCCCTTTATTTGTTTTTATTGCCACGGTTTTTTTTACTTCTAAGTTAGCCGGAAGGTCAGAGATTATTGCCATATTAGCAACGGGTACCGATTATAGAAGATTTTTAAAACCATATATTGTTGTAGGCTCAGGGCTTGTTTTTATATCTTTATTAGCCAATCATTTTGTGGTGCCTTATGCTAATCATAATCGTATTGCTTTTGAAAAAAAATACTATAAAAATGTAATTGCCTATTCCGATCATAATGTGCATTTGAAAATATCGGCTACGGAATATATTTATTTGGAGAATTATGATTTTGTAAGCAATATGGGTTATCGCTTCTCCTATGAAAAGATAGATGGCATAACGCTTAAAGAAAAATTGATGGCCGACAGAATTAGCTATGATTCTTTGAAAAAGGAATGGGTTTTGTACAATGTTACCCATCGATATAATGATGGTTTAAATGAACGCCTAAACATGCAGCCCGAACTTAGAGCGCATTACGCTTTTACCCTAAAAGATTTAGTACAAGATCTAGATAGTAAAGACGCCATGACTACACCCCGTTTATGGTCCTACATTCAACAAGAAAAGCTGAGGGGTAGAGAAACCTTAAATGCATTGTATATCGAATTGCACAGAAGAACGGCTACACCTTTTGCTTGCTTTATTCTTACCATTATGGGGGTTTGTATTGCTTCTACCAAGAAAAGAGGCGGCGGAGGGGTGCATTTGGCCATTGGTATTTTTGTAAGTGCCGTTTTCTTTATGATTACCCAATTCTCCTCCATATTATCTACTAAAGCAGGATTTAGTCCCTTTTTAGCCACTTGGATACCTAATCTGATATTCAGTTGCATAGCCTATTTATTGTACAAGAAACAGATCAAATAAGGCAACAAATTGCCTTGGAAATTGTTATACTCTTAAATTGCTATTAATTTTTCACTTTAGCATACTAAAAGATGCTGAAAAGTGCTATATATATAATATATTTGCGTACTCAAAAAATAAAAATACACCAAAATGGGCTTTGTAAAAGACAGATTTAAGGCTACTGCTGATCAGCAATTACTAGAAATTAAAGGTATTATCGAAAAACATGGTAATACTAAATTAGAAGATGTTACGATTGCACAGGCATTCCAAGGAATGAGAGGTATCACTGGATTAGTTACAGAAACTTCCTTGTTAGATTCCAATGAAGGTATTCGCTTCCGTGGATTTTCCATTCCAGAATTAAGAGATAAATTACCAAAAATTGAAAATGGTAATGAGCCCTTACCAGAAGGTTTATTCTATTTAATGTTAGTAGGTGAGCTACCATCTCATGAAGATGTAGAACATATTTCTGCTACTTGGGCACGCAGATCTCATGTGCCTAATCACGTGTTTGATGTGATTGAAGCTTTACCTGTTTCTACACACCCGATGACGCAATTTTGCACAGCTGTTTTAGCATTGCAAACAGAATCTAAATTCTCTAAAGCGTATTCTGAAGGTATTAGCAAGAAAGAGTATTGGGATTATGTATACGAAGATACCATGACCTTAATTGCTCGTTTACCAAGAGTAGCAGCATACATCTATCGTAGAAAATATAAAAATAGCGAGCATATTCAACCGGATGGTTTATTAGACTGGAGCGGTAATTTCGCTCACATGTTGGGTTTTGAAGATGAAGGCTTTAAAGAATTAATGCGTTTGTATCTTACTATTCACGCTGATCATGAAGGTGGTAATGTTTCTGCTCATGCTACGCACTTAGTAGGTTCTGCATTAAGCGATCCATATTTATCATTTGCTGCAGGTATGGCTGGTTTAGCTGGTCCATTACATGGTTTAGCAAATCAAGAAGTGATTCGTTGGATTGAAGAGTTGCAAGAAAATCTTGGAACTCAAGAGCCAAGCAAAGAACAAATTGCAGAATACATCAAAACAACCTTATCGCAAGGTAAAGTAGTTCCTGGATATGGTCACGCGGTATTGCGCAAAACAGATCCTCGTTTTACGGCACAAATGGAATTTGCAAAAACACATTGTCCAGAAAATCCTACTGTCAAAACAGTTTGGAATGTATATGATGTAGCTCCAGCAATTTTAGAAGCTACAGGAAAAATTAAAAACCCTTGGCCTAATGTAGATGCTCACAGTGGTGCTTTATTAAAACACTATGGTTTGGTAGAAGAAGATTTCTATACCGTATTATTTGGTGTGTCTAGAGCATTAGGTGTATTAGCTAGCTTATGTTGGGATCGTGCTTTGAATTTCCCAATTGAAAGACCGAAATCAGTAACAACAGAATGGGTTAAAAATTTTATTGAAAAACAAAACGCATAAATAACCAAACCCCTCGAAAGAGGGGTTACTTTTTAACTACATAAGATATGAACAATAAAGGACCAATTTCAAATTTCATTACGCATCATTATCGCCACTTCAATGCGGCTGCATTAGTAGATGCTGCCAAAGGTTATGAAACCCATTTACTAGAAGGTGGGAAAATGATGGTGACTTTAGCAGGTGCAATGAGTACGGCTGAGTTAGGTATTTCATTAGCTGAAATGATTCGCCAAGATAAAATTCAAATCATTTCTTGCACAGGTGCAAATCTTGAAGAAGATGTGATGAACTTAGTAGCGCACAAGAGCTACAAACGCGTGCCTAACTATCGTGATTTAACACCGCAAGACGAATGGGATTTATTAGAGAATCATTATAATAGAGTTACCGATACGTGTATTCCTGAAGAGGAAGCGTTTAGAAGATTACAAAAACACTTAGTAGCCGTTTGGCAACAAGCAGAAGCAAAAGGTGAGCGTTATTTCCCGCACGAATTTTTATATCAAGTAGTGAATAGTGGCGTATTAGAACAATATTATGAAATCGACCCTAAAGACAGTTGGATCGTTGCTGCTGCTCAAAAAAATATTCCTATTGTTTGTCCAGGTTGGGAAGATTCTACTACCGGAAACATTTTTGCTAGTTATGTCATCAAAAATGAATTGCAAGCAAGCACCGTTAAAAACGGTATTGAGTACATGGTATGGTTAGCTGATTGGTACAGAAACAATAGCGCTGGTAAAGGTGTTGGTTTCTTTCAAATCGGTGGAGGTATTGCAGGTGATTTCCCAATTTGTGTGGTGCCTATGATGTATCAAGATTTAGAGTGGCACGATGTACCGTTTTGGAGCTATTTCTGTCAAATTAGTGACAGTACTACATCATTTGGTTCTTACTCTGGTGCCGTACCAAATGAAAAAATTACTTGGGGCAAATTAGATGTAAATACACCTAAATTCATTGTAGAATCTGATGCTACAATCGTAGCGCCTTTATTATTTGCATATGTATTAGGTTGGTAGTACTAGGCTATAGCATAAATTAAAAAGGAGTGCTACTAGCACTCCTTTTTTTATGGCATTTGTATCTTTTGTTCTTTTCGGAAAAAGAAATAAGCGCCTATACTCATTAAGCATACTGCAATGATTTCTGCTTGTGTAGGATGCAGGAAGCCCCAATCATATTGACTGTTTACACGAATCAATTCTACAAAAAAACGTTCAGCTCCATTCAGCATTAAATAACAACCAAATAATTGTAAAGGTCTAGTAAAACGAGTTCTCCATTTCCACAATAAAGTAAATAATAAAATACATACTACGGCTTCATATAATGGGGTAGGGAAAACACTAATCGGTAAAGCGGTACAATAATTACCTACACAATCTATAAGCGGCATGCCTTCGTGATTTACATTATGCGCATAATTCATACCAAACAACCAATTGGGTAACCAGCTAGGTGCAGCTACATGCATATGTGGTGCTAAGGTATTGTTGATGTAAGTCATATATGGCGCTGCTTGCTGAGCCACTTGTTGGAACGTATCGGTGCTTACTTGTTGCAGGGTGCCATCGGGATTGCTAATGTAGGCACTATTGTATATACCCCAATCGCCATCACCTGCAAAATGACAACCTAAACGACCTATACCATAGGCTAGCATTAATCCAGGAGCAGCAGCATCGCACAATTGCGCAAAATTAATTTGGTGTTTTTTAGCATAGCGATAAAGCGCTAGGGTAGCAATTATTAATCCACCATAAAAGGTTAATCCACTAGAGGCTATTAATTGCTCAATTGGATTTTTAATAAATTGATCCCACGTTTCAAAGGCATTAAAAACTTTGGCGCCCACAATACCACCAATTGCGGCTACCATAACTATATCGTTAATGCGTTGATGAGGATAGATTCTAATTTTTACTTGAACAGGTTTTTCTAAATTATTCTTTTTCTCTTCATAATACTTCATTGCCAATGTTATGATTGCGCCCAAGAGACCTATGCCTAAGGCACCTTCTAATGAAAGTATAAACGCTAAGGGGTTGGCCGCTATTACAGTGGTATTCTGAATAATGCCTCCAATTTTATAGGCTAAAATAAAACCTATTAAGGCTTGCAATGCATAATCTTGCACGGTAGCTTTTTTACCTTTCCAAATTACTTTTTCTGTGTAGCTCAGTAAGCCGGCTTGTTCTTTTCTTTTTAATTCACTGACTATGGTATAGGCAGCAGCAATAAAACTTAAGGCAACCAAGAAACCAAAGGTTTTAAATAGACTCAACCATTCAGGCATGTCCGTGCCTAATAAGGCTTGAAAGAGATATTGAAAATCAGGATACATATATTGAAGGATATAAATTATAAATTGGCAATGATAGGTAAGCAGGTTTTAATCATGTGCTCAACGGCAGCATTGCCATCGCTCGAAAAACTTTGTTGAATTCTATTAGCTACAATGGCACTAATAGAAAGCGCTTGGTGGCCTAGTAAATTAGCTAAACCATAAATAGCGGAAGTTTCCATTTCGAAGTTGCTAACAAAGTGCTCTTGGTGCTTAAATGTTGTTAATTTATTGATTAATTGATCTTGTGCTAAAGGTGCTCTTAAAACCCGACCTTGCGGACCGTAAAAACCGGGACAAGTTACCGTAATGCCATGATGAAAGCCATCGGTGAACTGTGCACTCAAAGAAGCTGCACTTGAAGTGATATAAGGTTGAATAACTTTGCCTACTAATTGTGTATGTTGGTTAAATGCTTCCAAAAGATTTTTTTCAGCTGGAGTGTTTGTAGTAGCATAGTAATGCATGAGATTGTCTAACCCAATGCCGTAGCTCGAAACTACCAAGCTATCTACAGGAATAAAATCTTGTAATGCACCGGAAGTGCCTAAGCGAATAATTTTTAGTGATTTTTTTTCTGATTTAATGGTACGACTAGCAAAATCAATATCAACTAAAGCATCTAATTCATTCAATACAATATCAATATTATCTGGACCAATACCCGTAGCTACAACGCTGATTCTTTTTTTACCAATATAACCGGTATGGGTAACAAATTCTCTATGATTGGCGGTAAACTCAATAGAATCAAAATATTTAGATAGCTCTTTTACTCTATTTGGATCTCCAACCGTAATAATAGTATCTGCAATTTCTTCTGGTCTAAGATCTAAATGATAGATACTTCCTTTGTCTGTAATAATTAACTCGGATGCTCCAATAGTTTGATTCATAAAAATTTATCAAATTTTATAGTGTAAAGAAACGAAATTTTTATACATTTGCAGAACAAAAATACGGTCGGGTGGCCGAGTGGCTAGGCAGAGCTCTGCAAAAGCTTCCACAGCGGTTCGAATCCGCTCTCGACCTCAAATCCAATGAAGCAATTCATTGGATTTTTTGTTTAAAATAAGAAAGGCTCCCATCGGGAGCCTTTCTTATTTTTTATACATTATCCTTTTTGCTTATTGTTGTTGCATTACCAATTGAACGATAGGTAATTTTTGCAATTGCGTAAATTTATCGTTAAGTGTTTTAGTACCATTAGCATCACCTGCTTGTTGCGCACTTTGCAATAACATATAAATTCCCTGAAGATCTCTTCTTACGTCGTTATAAAGCGACTCTTTGAAATTTTCGTTCAAGTTACTAATCCACGCGATATCATCATCAGCATTTTTAACGAGCTTCTTAGTTAGCGCATTAGCTTTGTCAAATGCACCACAACGGTAATAAGCCATTGCTATATAAATTGCAGTGAAATCGTAATAGTAAGCTTGCTCCGTGATATTTGCCATAACCTTATCTAATACTGCAATACCTTCTTTACTTCTGTTCATAGCAGCCAATGTTTCTGCTAAGCGAGCGGCACTTAAGCGATAAGAAACAAACATGATTCTGTTTTTCTCATCAAAATAAACATTCTTTTTATTGGCATTGCCCCAGATATAGGTATTCAAGAATAGATTTTTAGTTTTCTCTACATCTACAAAACCTAAATCTTGAGATGGAGGGAACATACCCGGTTTGTATTTAAACGGTACTAAACGATAAACAGTTCCTTCAAGTTTTAAATAATCATTTAAACCTAAATAACTATCTCCCATGCCGCTGCCAAAATAGATAGGGCGTTTCCAACCTTCTGCAGCAATACCAGCAACAATGTTCATTAAAGCTAAATCGTCTTTCATGAGATTGTCCTTGTTGATTGTAAACTTAACATCATTGTCAATTTTATCAGTATCTGCTGCGCTTATCATACCCATTTGCACCAACTTATCTTTGCTTAAACTAGTTATGCTTGCATTTTTTGTAGGTAAGCGATTTGCTTCACCACCATTTTGCATTTGTAGTTTTGTAGCTGGATCAATTGCATACTTGCAAAGCTCTAATAGATTAATATATTGACCTTCTGGGATTTTATCTTCTTTCATATAGGCGGTATAATTACCTGCGTCGCCCATATAATCGCTACGTTTCCAGATCATCGGTAAGGCATCGTTTTTATTGATTTTGTAGGACAATTGATCTACATACCAATCAATACCTAACAAGCTTAAATTTACAATTCGAACATCGGTACGAACGCCTTCTACTTCTTGCAAATACCACAATGGATATGTGTCATTATCGCCAAATGTAAATAGAATAGCACCTTCTTCGCAAGACATTAAGGTATTGTAAGCGGTAGCTCTTGCTAATGTTTTTTGCGAACGATCATGATCATTCCATTCTACTTTAGCCATTAAGGTTGGCACCGCTAATAAGCAAAGTGCTATGCTTAATATTGCAGCTACATGGCCTTTGATAAAGCGTTGGAAAAACTGATTTACCATTAAAACACCTAAGCCAATCCAAATAGCAAATGCATAAGTAGAACCAGCAAATGCATAGTCACGCTCTCTTGGTTGATTTGGAGGCATGTTTAAATAAATAGCAATAGCTATACCCGTAAAGAAAAATAATAAGCCAACGATAAAGCCATCTTTTTTGTGTGCATTAAATTGAAATACCACACCCAAGATTCCGAGTATAAGCGGTAAGAAATACAACTGATTACGTGCCGGATTATTTTTATAGCCATCTTGCATTTTATCGCTATCGCCAGCACCAGTAAAGAACTGATCGATAGGTTTTATACCAGATGACCAATTACCGTTTTTAGCATCACCTTGTCCTTCAAAATCATTTTGTCTGCCAGCATAGTTCCACATCAAATATCTCCACCACATCCAATTTAATTGATAGCCCAGGAAATATTTCATGTTATCTGCACCACTTGGCGCTTCGCCATCTTCTAAATTGCAATAGCTTTTATAGAAAGCAACATGTGAAGGGTCATTGCCATCCCACATTCTAGGGAAAAGTGTTTTGTCGCTAAATACAGGTTCTTGTTTTTTGCCAATAACTTCATAAGATTCTTTGCCATCTTTTTTAACTAAGTCATAGATTTCTCCAGTAGTTGCATATTCGGTAACCGGACTAGCAAAGGTTGGTCCGTATAAGATAGGTTGAGAGCCAAATTGCTCACGATTAACATAAGACAAGAATCTAAATGCATTGTCTGGGTTAGTCATATCAATAGGCACATCAGCTCTAGAACGTATTAGCGGTGCCAAATAACTTAAGAAACCAATGAATACAAATAAGAAACTCAATAGGGTAGTATGTGCTAAATAATTACCTTTTTTCTTAGCCCATATTAATCCGTAGATTAATAAACCAACAAACAATAAGATTAAAAATATAGCGCCGATATCATGCGGCAAACCAAAGCTATTGACAAATAGCAATTCAAACTTAGACGCTAATAAAGGAATGCCTTGAATAATACCAAACTGAACTAAACCTAAGAATACACAGCCAATAATAAAGGTCATGATGATACCTTTTCTATCCACTTGATAGCGTTTGAAATAGTATACCATGGCTAATGCCGGAATAGTAAGTAAGTTTAATAAGTGAATACCTATTGATAAACCAATCATGTAAGCAATAAATACTAACCAACGATCAGCATATTTTTGATCCGCAATGCCTTCCCATTTAAGGATAGCCCAAAATACTAAAGCGGTAAAAAAGGAAGAAGTAGCATAAACCTCTGCCTCTACAGCAGAAAACCAGAAAGTATCTGAAAAGGTATAAGCTAAAGCGCCAACAATACCACTACCCATAATCAATAAGGTGTTATAGCTAGATGGTTGTTCCTCATTTTTAGCCAATAAACGCTTAGCAAAATAAGTAATCGTCCAAAAAAGGAATAAAATCGTTAAACCACTCATTAAAGCAGAAAGACCGTTGATATAAAGGGCTACTTTATCAGGAGTAGGTGCCAGCATACCAAAAAATCTGCCAAGCATCATAAATAAAGGCGCTCCTGGAGAGTGACCTACTTCTAGTTTTTGTGCGGTGGCTAAAAACTCACCACAATCCCAAAAGCTAACCGTTGGTTCCATGGTTATGAGATAAACAAAAGTGGCTACTGCGCCAACAATCCAACCGGTAAGGTTGTTGATTTTACGATAATTCATTGTTGATTTATTTTATTGAATTGCAACAAATATAGAAAAATAGCTTAAAGTCTACTATACTATTCTATGATTTAACAAATATTATTTAATTCCATCCTGCATTAGAGCACGATGTTCAATTTGTTCTTTAGTTTCTTGGGATCTAAAACCTGTATGAATTGAATTTCGGGAATTTGCTTGATGATGGGAATCAAATAGCTAGCCTCATTATTGGCGTCGCCCCCGCGCATACCCCACAGGTAATCTACATTTTTAATTTCGGGCAACAGGAAATCTGTTTTTTCCTTTTGTTTATATAGTACATGCTCGGTACTTTTTAAGGGAGCTTGGTAGGTAAAAACAGGGAAATACTGCTGTTCGTCCTCGCTCTTAGAAATAAATACGTCCATTTCTAACTGGCGATGGAATGCAATATTGAGATATTTATGGAGTAGCCAAACAAATTTTTCGGTATTAAAGGTGCAGGTGATACCAATAAGAACAAAGTCAGAAAAAAAGTCTTCTTGCTGATCTTCATAATCTAATAGATATATTTTATCACTCATGCTTTTGGCCTACTTTCGGGGCTAAATATACAGTATTTTAAAAACAAAATGCAAAGGAGAACCAAATTAGATTATGTAGATATATTTTTTTCTATTTTTTTTCTTTTATTGTTTGAGAAACCAATTTTGAAAGTAACTTTACAATTCAATTTAAAAAAATGATAGACGTATTATTAGGATTGCAATGGGGCGATGAAGGAAAGGGTAAAATTGTTGATTACTTAGCTACTTCATATGATATTATAGCAAGATTTCAAGGTGGACCAAATGCTGGACATACCTTATATGTAAACGGACAAAAAGTAGTATTGCATACTATTCCTTCTGGTGTCTTTCATTCGCATTGTCTTAACTTAATAGGTAATGGTGTTGTGATAGATCCAGTAACCTTGAAAAAAGAAATTGATACGATAGTAGCTTTACAACCCGACATGCTGAGCAGGTTATTTATCTCTCAAAGAGCGCATATCATTATTCCAACGCATAGAGCTTTAGATGCTGCTTCAGAAGCCTCTAAAGGAAACGATAAAATTGGTTCTACATTAAAAGGTATAGGTCCGGCTTATATGGACAAAACCGGTAGAAATGGTTTGCGTATCGGCGATATTTTAGCCCATGATTTTGAAGCGCGTTACAATAGATTAAAAGAAAAACATCTACAATTACTGAATCAATATGATCAAGTAGTGGATTGGCAAGCTTGGGAAGATGATTTTTTCAAAGCAGTACACTTTTTAAAGGAATTGCAAATTATCAATGCAGAGTATTGGTTGAATAATCAATTGAAACAAGGAAAGAAAGTACTTGCAGAAGGTGCGCAAGGTAGCATGTTAGATATTGATTTTGGTACGTATCCATTCGTTACAAGTTCTAATACTATTTCTGCAGGTGTTTGTAATGGACTTGGTGTAGCACCTACTAAAATTAGAGATATATTTGGAATCACTAAAGCGTATTGCACGCGTGTAGGTGGCGGACCATTCCCTACAGAATTAATGGATGAATTGGGTGAAGCAATTAGAAAAGAAGGTGGCGAATTTGGAGCAACTACGGGTCGTCCTCGTCGTTGCGGCTGGATTGATTTAGTGGCCTTGAAATATGCAGTAATGCTCAGCGGTGTTACAAAATTAATTGTAACTAAAGCAGATATTTTAGATGCGTTCAAACCGGTTGAAGTTTGTATAGCGTATGACGTTAATGGAACGGTAACCGAAGATTTTCCATATGATGTTTGTAATGCAACTATAAAGCCAGTTTATAAACAATTTCCTGGATGGGAAAATCCAACCTCAAAAAGTACTTCGCAAGAAAATTTGGATCCGGCGTTTATAACGTATTGTAATTTTATTGAACAATTTATTGAAACTAAAATAGAATACATTTCTAATGGCCCTGGAAGAGATCAGTTAATTCATTTAAAATAATTGAAAAAAAAAGTTTTAAAAAAATTTGGCAATTTCAATAAAGATTTAAAATTTTACATCAACAAAGTTTTTGAAAACATGAAGACTACACCTAGTAAAAAAAGCACAACTAAAAAAGCAGCCGTAGTAAAAAAAGATACTCCTGTTAAAAAAGCAGCTAAGAAAAAAACTGTTGATGAGGATGATGAGGAAGAAGAAGTAAAGCCTGCTAAAAAAACTGCAGTAAAAGCAACTAAAAAAACAACTAAGAAAATAGAAGAGGATGATGATATAGACGATGATGATTTTGATGATGACATGGAGGATGATGACGATGATGATTTCGATGATGTAGATGATTATGATATGGATAAAGATTTTGAGGAATTTGAATTGCCAAAATCAAAATCTAAATCGGGTCCTAAAAAATCTTTAAAAGACGACGATGATGATGATTTCAAAGACCTAGGGTTTTTCAATGATGGTGGTTTTGATGATGACGATGATGATTTTTAAATGCGTATAGATAATAATAGAAATAAAAAAGCTTTTCCTTTTCAATCCCATGAATTGGAAGTAATGAAATTAAAAATGCTGAATTGGTTACAACCATTCAGCATTTTTTCTTATTTGTGCACGAATCAGAATTATACGACCAAGGGGACCTATGAAATAATAATAGGAGTTGCTAAGGATGATACCAAGCTTTATAATATAGAAGATATAGCTAATGAAGCCCAACAAGATTGGTTTTTTGGTCATATAGCTTATAATTATAAATCTTTCGTTGAAAAACAATTAGAGAATACCTTACCTGTTTTTAATACTTTTTCGCCTACGCTTTTTTATAGGCCCACTAGTGTAATTTATATCGAGCGAAATAGCCAATCTTTAGTAATTGAATCGGATCAAGATCCAATTTTGATCTATAATCAAGTTATGTCGGCTCAAAGCATTGTGGAGCCCATTCAAGAAACACTTGATTTTGTAACCTCAGAATCGCAAGCAGACTATATAACTAAAATTAAGCGCATACAGGAACATATTAGAATGGGCGATTGTTACGAGTTGAATTATTGCGTTGTAGTTCAATCTAAATTACAACAAACCGCTGCCTTGCAGGTGTTTGCTTCCTTAATGCAACATTCTCCTGCTCCTTTTGCTGCGTATTATAAGTTTAAACATCAGCACGTGCTTTGCGCTAGTCCAGAACGATTTCTGGCTAAAACAGATCAGATGCTTTATTCTCAACCAATCAAAGGCACCATTAAGAGAGGACATGATTTGGAGCAAGATGAAATTCAAAAAACCAACTTATCCAATGCTTCTAAAGAATTGGCGGAGCATGTAATGATTGTAGATTTAGTTAGAAATGATTTAGCTCGTGTTGCTAAGCTTGGGACGGTAGAAGTAACAGAGCTTTTAAAAGTGTATACATTTCCTCAAGTGCATCATTTGATTTCTACTATTCAATGTCAATTAAAAGAGGGTATATCGTTTACCCAAATTATTAAGGCACTTTTCCCAATGGGGAGTATGACCGGCGCGCCCAAAATCATGGTTATGCAATTAATCGAAGCCTTAGAGCTGTATCAAAGAGGACTTTTTTCAGGCTCCATTGGATATATTAGTCCAACGGGAGATTTTGATTTTAATGTAGTCATACGTTCATTTTTTATCAATACATTAGATCAATCTATTGCTATAGCCAGTGGCGGTGCTATTACTATTGATAGCGATCCTCAACAAGAATGGGAGGAGTTAAAATTGAAGGTGAAAGCCTTGGAATCCCTGTTTTATAAAGCCTAAGGCTGTTAATAAAATTGTTTTTATTTGCCCTATTTTTTGTGTTTCTTTGTAGGTATTGGATAGCTCATTTGCTATACATTAGTTTAAGAATTTATGCAGTTTTCTCATTTACACAATCATACCCAATTTTCTTTATTAGACGGAGCTTCTAGCATTTCTCGCTTATATAATAAAGCGATGGAAGATAATATGCCTGCCATTGCTATTACCGACCATGGAAATATGTTTGGGGCATTTGAGTTTGTTGCTGCTGCATGGAAAAATAAAAAAGTTGTGGGTAAAGATGAGTTAGGAAATGATATTGTAGAACCTGTAGTGAAACCAATTGTTGGTTGTGAATTTTATCTCGTAGAAAACAGGCATAAAAGAAGTTTTTCTAGAGAGGAAAAGGATAAGCGTTATCATCAATTGTTTTTAGCAAAAAATGAAATTGGCTATAAAAATCTCGTAAAGCTATGTTCCCTCGGTTTTATGGAAGGTCTTTACGGTAAATACCCAAGGATTGATAAAGAATTGGTATTGCAATATCACGAAGGACTAATTGCTACGACTTGTTGCATTGGAGCATCTGTACCTAAAGCTATTTTAAATAAAGGCGAAGAGGAAGCAGAAAAAGAATTTAAATGGTGGTTAGATTTATTTGGCGATGATTATTATGTAGAATTGCAAAGACATGATATTCCTGAGCAAATAAAGGTAAACGAAGTGCTGTTGAAATGGGCTAAAAAATATCAAGTTCCCGTTATTGCCTCTAATGATTCCCACTATGTAGATCAAACTGATTATAATGCACACGATATTTTATTGTGCATCAATACAGGTGAGAAAAAATCGACACCGAGTATGAAAGAGTTTGTAGATGATGATGCTGCGCAGAATAGAAATACTCGATTTGCTTTTTATAACGATCAATTTTATTTTAAGACTACTCAAGAAATGAGTAGCTTATTTAAAGATATACCACAAGCAATTGAAAATACCCAATTGATTGTAGATAAAGTAGCACCTTTAAAATTAGAAAGAGAAATTCTATTACCCTTTTTTCAGGTGCCAGAAAATTTCAATAATGATCAAGATGCTTATTTAGAACATCTTACTTGGGAAGGCGCCAAACATCGTTATCAAGAAATAACAGCTGAAATTGAAGAGCGTATTAAGTTTGAATTGTTTACCGTTAAAACCATGGGTTTTGCCGGTTACTTTTTAATTGTAGCAGACTTCATTAAAGCGGGTAGAGACTTGGGTGTATTTGTTGGTCCAGGTAGAGGATCGGCAGCGGGCTCAGCTGTTGCATATTGTATTGGCATTACCAATATCGACCCGATAAAATATAAATTACTTTTTGAGCGTTTCTTAAATCCAGATAGAAAATCGATGCCCGATATTGATACGGATTTTGATGATGCGGGCCGACAAAAAGTAATTGATTATGTAGTTGATAAATATGGAAAAAATCAAGTAGCTCATATCGTTACCTATGGTACAATGGCTGCTAAGATGAGCATTAAGGACGTAGCCCGCGTATTAGATCTTCCATTGATGGAGGCTAATGGCTTAGCTAAATTAGTACCTGATAAACCTGGCGTGTCTTTAAAAAGAGTGTTAACAGCTCCAATTGATGGTGATAAGGGATTGAAGGAAAAAGAAGGATTGCAACAAGAGGATATTGATAATGTACTCAAACTAAGAAAGTACTATCAAGAAGAGTCTTTAGCAGGCGATGTATTGCGACAAGCAGAAATATTAGAAGGCTCTGTTAGGGGTACGGGAATACATGCAGCGGGTATCATTATTGCACCTAAAGATTTGAGCGAATTAATACCGGTAGCAACGAGTAAAGAAGTTGACTTGCTCATAACACAATATGAAGGAAAAATAATTGAAAATGCAGGGGTAATTAAAATGGACTTTTTAGGTTTGAAAACCTTATCCATTTTAAAAGATGCATTAGAGTTAATTAAATTAAATCATGGAATTGAGATTGATCTAGATACGATTCCGCTTGATGATGAAAAAACATTTGAGTTATATAAAAGTGGTGCAACCAATGGAACCTTTCAATTTGAAAGCGTTGGGATGCAAAAGCACTTAAGAGATTTAAAGCCCGATAAATTTGATGATCTAATTGCTATGAATGCCTTGTATAGGCCAGGACCTATACAATACATTCCAAACTTCATTAAGCGTAAACACGGTTTGGAATCAATCGTATATGATCTTCCAGAAATGGAAGAATACCTTGCAGATACCTATGGTATTACCGTGTATCAGGAGCAAGTTATGTTATTGTCTCAGAAGCTAGCCAATTTTACAAAAGGACAAGCCGATGTGTTGCGTAAAGCAATGGGTAAAAAGGATCGTTATACGCTCGATAAAATGAAAGGTGATTTCATGAAAGGCGCTACGGACTTAAATCATCCTGAGGATAAATTAAATAAAATATGGACCGATTGGGAAGCCTTTGCACAATACGCTTTTAATAAATCACATTCTACTTGCTATGCATTTGTAGCATATCAAACAGCCTATTTAAAAGCGCATTATCCGGCAGAATACATGGCGGCTGTTTTAAATAACAACCAAAATAATATTGATAAGATTACCTTTTTCATGGAAGAGTGTAGGCGTATGAATTTGCCTGTTTTGGGTCCGGATGTAAATGAAAGTAGAAAAGGTTTTTCTGTAAATAAATCAGGTGTTGTACGTTTTGGTTTAAATGCCATTAAAGGAGTAGGAGAGTCGGCTGTAGAGGATTTAATTTTAGAACGAGAAACAAACGGCAGTTATGCCAGTATTTATGATTTTGTATCCCGTATCAATCAACGTACAGTTAATAAACGATCCTTAGAAAGTTTAGTTTTAGCAGGTGCCTTTGATAGTTTTACAGATTTGCACAGAGCGCAATATTTTTATGCTACGCCTTCAGATAATGTAAGTGGTATAGAAAGATTAATACGTTTTGGTAATCAAGTGCAAGCAAGTAAAAGTGCTACTACTAATAGCTTGTTTGGAGCCATGGCAATGCCTGATATTAAGCCCCCTGAAATGCCTGCCTGCGACAATTGGTCATTGCCGGAATTATTGCAGAAAGAAAAAGAGGTAGTGGGTATTTATCTGAGTGCTCATCCGCTTGATGGGTTTAAATTTGAAATGAAGAATTTCAATTTCAATACGGTAGATCAAATAGAGAATAGTGTAGATAAAGTGCTGAAGATAGCTGGTTTTGTTACCGATGCTGCAGATTTAACTACTAAAACGGGAGTTAAATATTGTCGCTTCAATTTGAATGATTATAGCGGTAGTTATACCTTCACACTTTGGAAAGAGCAGTATGTAAAGTATTCCAATTACATTAAAGACGGACAATCCTTAATCATAACAGGCTCGTATCAACAACATCGATTTAGAGAAAACTATTTTGAGTTTTCTATTCAAAATATGATGTTGTTAGAACAAGCGCGTAAGGTATGGTGTAAGTGTTTGAATATTAAATTGCCTTTACATAAAGTATCTCAAGAGTTTATACAAACTATGCGCAAAATGATTATTGAGCATCCTGGTAAATGCGATGTATTATTTTGGGTCTCTGACGAAACAACGCAAGAAATAACTAAACTAAAATTAGGTACTCAAAAAATGGATATTACCGATGATTTATTGCAGTATATGGATGCGCAATCCCATATTGAATATAAATTGGAGTTGAGTAGTTAAATTTTCCACATAATGTATATAAAGGTATTAGTGTAATCTATAATTACTTTCACAATTCCTTATTACCTTTGCTATCTAAAATAAACATTCTAAAACATAAACAATGGCAGCAGTATTTAATGATGCAAACTTTGAAGCAGAGGTTCTTCAATCCGACAAATTAAGCGTAGTAGATTTTTGGGCTCCATGGTGTGGTCCATGCTTAGCATTAGGTCCAACCATCGATGCTTTATCTACTGAATATGCAGGGAAAGTAAACGTTGGTAAAGTAAATGTAGACGAAAACCCAAATTTGTCTGTAAACTATGGCATCACTAGCATTCCATGTGTTTTATTTATCAAAGGCGGACAAGTAGTTGATAAACAAGTAGGTGCAGCACCTAAACCAGCTTTCGATAAGAAGATTCAGCAACATATGTAAATGATCTAAACGGCTTTAAATGAATCATTTAAAGCCGTTTTTTTCACTTCCGAGAAAAAATATTGCAAAAATTACATAAAAGTGTTGTTTTTTGGTAAAAGTAAATTACCTTTGCAATCCATTTGAAATTTATATCAAGTACAAGAAATGCCTACAATACAACAATTAGTTCGTAAAGGACGCCAACAAATTCGAGTTAAATCTAAGTCAAGAGCCTTAGATGCTTGTCCACAACGTCGTGGTGTTTGTACCCGTGTGTACACTACTACGCCTAAGAAACCAAACTCTGCGTTACGTAAAGTAGCTAAAGTTCGTTTAACGAATAAAGTAGAGATCATTGCGTATATCCCAGGTGAAGGTCATAACTTACAAGAGCACTCTATCGTATTGATTCGTGGTGGTCGTGTAAAAGACTTACCAGGTGTTCGTTATCATATCGTACGTGGTGCATTAGACACTGCAGGTGTGAAAGATCGTAAGCAAAGTCGTTCTAAATACGGAACTAAGAAAGAAAAAGCGAAGAAATAATCTATTTTTAATAACACAAAACTAAAAGTCATTCTTACTCATGAGGAAGGCACAAGCTAAAAAATTACCATTAGCACCAGATCCAAAATTCAACGATAAAAACGTAACACGTTTTGTAAACTGTTTGATGTGGGGTGGTAACAAAACAATCGTATTAAGCATTTTTTATGATGCATTAGATAAAGTTGCAAAAGCAACAGGTGAAGATGGATATGAAGTGTGGAAACGCGCTTTACAAAATGTAACACCTGCAGTTGAAGTTCGTAGCCGTCGTATTGGTGGTGCTACTTTCCAAATTCCTACAGAAGTTCGTCCTGACCGTAAAATTTCATTAAGCATGAAATGGTTGATTCGTTTTGCTCGTGAGCGTAACGGTCGTACTATGGCTGACAAATTATCGAATGAGATCATGGCAGCTGCTAAAAATGAAGGTGGTGCTTTCAAAAAGAAAGAAGATACACACCGTATGGCTGATGCAAATAAAGCATTTGCTCACTTCAAAGTTTAATAAAGCTAATTTATATATGGAAAGTCGCTCTAGTAGCGACTTTTTTTATTTTGTGGATAAAAGACATTGTGTACTTTAAACCATTTTCTATAAATTTGATTTAATTAGTATCGTAAATTATAAAACAATAAAAAAATAAAATATGGCTGCTGCAGACGACAAATTAAAAGTGCTCAAATTAGCACTAGACAAAATTGAAAAAGATTATGGAAAGGGTTCTGTTATGGTGCTTGGCGATAAGCATCAAGAACAAATAGAGGTTATTAGTACCGGATCATTAGGATTGGATGTAGCCCTTGGTGTAGGTGGTTTTCCTAAAGGAAGAATCGTAGAAATTTATGGTCCAGAATCATCTGGTAAAACAACCGTAGCTATTCATACCATTGCAGAAGCTCAAAAAGCAGGCGGAATCTGTGCTATTATAGATGCAGAACATGCTTTTGATGCTAATTATGCAAGAAAATTAGGTGTTGATGTAGATGCCTTAATTATTTCTCAACCTGATTATGGTGAGCAAGCGCTTGAAATAGCAGATCGATTGATTTCCTCTGGAGCTGTTGATTTAGTAGTGGTTGACTCTGTTGCTGCTTTAGTACCTAAGTCGGAATTAGAAGGCGAAATGGGTGATAGTAAAATGGGTTTGCATGCTCGTTTAATGAGTCAAGCCTTAAGAAAATTAACAGCTACCATCTCTAGAACAGGTTGTTGCTGCATTTTCATTAATCAATTACGGGAGAAAATTGGGGTTATGTTTGGTAATCCTGAGACTACTACGGGTGGTAATGCGCTTACGTTTTATGCTTCTGTTCGTTTAGACATTAGAAGAATTAGTCAAATTAAAGATGGCGATACAGCTAGTGGTAATAGAACGCGCGTGAAAGTGGTGAAAAATAAAGTAGCTCCACCGTTCCGACAAGTAGAATTTGATATCATTTTTGGTGAAGGTATTAGTAAAGTAGGGGAGATTATTGATATGGGCGTGGAATTGAATGTGCTTCAAAAAAGTGGTTCATGGTTTAGCTATGGAGATAGCAAAATTGGTCAAGGTAGAGAAGCGGTAAAACAATTCTTACACGACAATCCTGAAGCAGCTGCAGAAATGGAAGCGAAAATCAGATCTTTATTAAAACAAGCTTAAAGCCATAATAAAAAATCCCAAATCAATGATTTGGGATTTTTTATTTACATGATATCTCTTATATCTTGCATAATGCGCTTAGCTATATTATCAGCCATGGTTTCAGAACTGCTCTCTGCATAAATTCTAATAATAGGCTCTGTATTGGAACCTCTTAAATGCACCCAATCCTTATCAAATTCAATCTTCACACCATCTTCGGTATTGACAGGTTGGTTTTTATACTTGTCTTTTATTTTATCTAAAATATCTTTTAAATTAACTTCAGCACTTAATTCAATTTTGTTTTTAGAAATGATATAATTTGGATAGGTGTTTCTGAGCTCCTTAATGGATTTGCCAAATTTAGCCAAATGACTTAAGAATAAAGCGATTCCAATTAAAGCATCTCTACCATAATGAAGTTCCGGAACAATAATGCCACCATTGCCTTCGCCACCGATTACTGCATCTACAGCTTTCATTTTATTGACTACATTAACCTCTCCAACTGCACTAGCATGATAAGTGCCACCATGCTTTTCTGTAACATCTCTTAAAGCTCTTGTAGAAGATAAATTAGAAACTGTATTTCCTTTTTTATGACTTAAGATATAATCTGCTACAGCTACTAAGGTGTATTCTTCACCAAATAAACTACCATCGTTATTTACAAAGCATAAGCGATCTACATCCGGATCTACAGCGATGCCCAAATCAGCTTGATGCTTTTCTACAGTGCTACATAATTCAAATAAATGCTCTGGTAATGGTTCAGGGTTATGTGCAAATTCACCATTTACCGTATCGTTTATTAATTCAATTTGCTTAACGCCTAAAGCGCTTAATAGTGCCGGCACAAAAGTGGCGCCAGTAGAATTGATAGGGTCAATAACAATTTTGAAATTACGTTTTTCAATGGCTGCTTTATCAACTAAAGGGTGATTTACAATAGCATCAATATGCTCTTGCATAAAATTATTATCACTATGTAAAGTGCCCAAATGATCTATGCTGGAGTAGTCAACCTGTTCGTTTTCTGCATGATTCAAAATCCATTGCCCATCTTCAGCACTGATAAATTCACCTTTATGATTTAATAATTTTAAAGCATTCCATTCTCTCGGATTATGACTTGCTGTAAGTATAATGCCACCGTCTGCTTGTGCAAATTTAACCGCCATTTCAACAGTAGGTGTAGTACTTAATCCTAAATCAATAACATCTAATCCTAGACTTTGAATTGTAGAAACGACAATATTTCTGAGCATTTCGCCCGAGATTCTTCCGTCTCTACCTACTACTATTTTTTTAGCTTTAGCTTGATTGGTTTTAACCCAAGCAATATAAGAACTTGTAAATTTTACGATATCAATGGGTGTAAGGCTTTGTCCTGCTTTTCCTCCAATGGTTCCTCTAATTCCTGAAATTGATTTGATAAGTGTCATAAGTTGTGTGTAAGTATTGTCAAAATTAATTGTTTATTCTTAAACATTACAGATAGTTTTAATTTATTTACCACCTAAAGCTTTAATGCCCATACAAGCATTATTTTGGAAGTCAAATAAACATAAATTTTCCCATGGACTAGCACTAGTATCCTGTGCGCCTTTATAGGCTACATACTCTGGCGCCCAATAGCAAATGCCATATGTTTGGTTTTGATTAGTTGGATTCATGATTTTCCAAAGGCTATCAATAAAATTACTTTGTCCTAAAGCTGATGCCGGTAATGAGGGAAGTAATTGGTTGCTAGTACCTACAATATTATTTGTCCAATCATTCCAATTCAATGTAAAAGGGTAGGCCGTTTCGGCAAGGATAATCGGTTTTGAAAACTGATTTAATTGTGTAATACAATTCTTTAAATCAGTTAAATCACCATGCCACCAAGGGTAATAGGAAATACCAAGAAGATCAAATGGTATTTGCATTTGCTGCGCTTTAGTATAATATCCGTAAGCACCCTGCAAGCCTGCATAATGCAGAATAATTTTTGTCGATGGGCTTAGCGTTTTTATTTTTGCGATAGCGGCTTCTTGTATAGCTTTAAAGTAATTCCAATTCGTATCATTGAAATTAGAGAGCTTACCAAAATTCCATAGCATACCTTGATTTACTTCATTGCCAATTTGAATATATTCCGGTAAGCAATTTTGATTTTTAAATTGGAACAAAACATTTTCTGTATACTGGCTAACACTATCCAGTAAGCTTAATCGTGTACATGCTTGCCAAGCACTGGGTAATGTTTGTTTCCCAGGATCAGCCCAAGTGTCACTGTAATGTAGGTCTAAATAAAATTTAAATCCAGCAGTTTTACATTGCTTTGCAAAACTAAGCACTTCATTTAGGCTGCTGCCATTACTTATGGGTGAGTGCCACAAACGAATTCGAATCGTATTAATTCCATGGTTTTTGCAAATTTGAAGTAAAGGCATGATTTTGTTATTGTCCTTGTACGAAACTCCATAGGATTCCATCAAAGGCGCAAAAGATAAATCCATGGCTCTTATGGGCTCATTTATTGTGCCGGTATCTTTGGGTTCTGATTTTTTGCAAGCACCTAAAATAATGCTAGCAATACCAATTATAAAGAGAACGCTAAAAATGCTTCGCTTCGACCAATTTTCCATTATCTTGTTTGCTTGTTTTCCATTTTAAATACCATCATTATTTTGTAACTTTGTACACTTAATTCCTATTGTAAAAAGCCATGTCGCAAAAGTACACAGAATACAAACAATTACAAATGCCTGCTATCGAGCAGGAATTTTTAGCATATTGGAAATCATCCGAAACCTTCAAGAAAAGTATTACCCAAAGAAGTGGTTCAAAACCCTTTGTCTTTTTTGAGGGTCCACCGAGTGCCAATGGTTTGCCGGGCATTCACCACGTTATTTCAAGAACATTGAAAGATCTAATTTGTAGGTATAAAACCATGCAAGGATTTGAAGTGAATAGAAAAGCGGGGTGGGATACGCATGGCTTGCCGGTTGAGCTAGGTGTAGAAAAGGAATTGGGCATAACAAAAGAAGATATTGGAAAGACAATTAGCGTAGCAGATTATAATAAGAAATGCCGTGAGGTGGTGATGCGTTATAAAGATAAGTGGGATGGCATTACAGAGCAAATGGGGTATTGGGTAGATTTGTCGGACCCTTATATTACCTTCGACAATAACTATATTGAAACCTTATGGTGGGCATTAAAGGAATTGTATAAAAAAGATTATTTATACAAAAGTGTAAGTATACAACCCTATTCTCCTGCTGCTGGAACGGGCTTAAGTTCGCATGAGTTAAATCAACCGGGCACTTATAAAGATGTAAAAGACACCACAGTAGTGGCAATGTTTGAAGCTATTCAAGACGAAGCCTCAGCTCCTTTATTTGCTAAAAGCAATCAAGAGAAAATTCATTTCTTAGCTTGGACTACGACTCCTTGGACATTACCTTCTAACTGTGGACTAACAGTGGGTGGTGCTATCGAGTACAGTTTAGTTAAAACGATTAACCCCTATACTAAAGTTGCCGTACATGTTATATTAGCAACGGCTTTGTTAGGTAAATTCTTTAAAGAAGAATTTAAAGGGGTAGACTTTGCCATTGTAAACGAAAATGAAAAAGCCTTACCATGGGAAGTAGTAGCTACCTTCAAAGGAAAAGATTTGGAAGGTATGCGTTACCATCAATTAATGCCTTTTGAAGCTAATGCAAAAGCTGTGGCAGGCGGAGATCCATTTAGAGTAATTGTGGGCGATTTCGTTACTACAGAAGATGGAACTGGTATTGTGCATACGGCACCTGCATTTGGTGCAGATGACTACAAAGTGGGCGCTAAAAATAATATTGGCATTTTAGTGATGGTAGATAGAGAGGGTAAATTTATCGATGGACTTGGTCCATGGAGTGCTCGCTTTGTGAAGAACTATAAAGATGCTGCCGATTATAAAGATATTGATGTAGATATTGCAGTACAATTAAAATTGGATGGCAAAGCGTTTAAAGTAGAAAAATACGAACATACCTACCCGCATTGTTGGCGTACCGATAAACCTATCATTTACTACCCATTAGATGCTTGGTTTATCAGAACTACTGCTGTAAAGGATAGAATGATTGAATTGAATAAAACGATCAATTGGAAGCCTAAGGCAACAGGTGAGGGTAGATTTGGTAATTGGTTGGAGAATATGGTGGACTGGAATTTATCGCGCAGTAGATATTGGGGTACTCCATTGCCTATTTGGGCAACAGAAGATGGCGCTGAGCGTATTTGTATAGGTAGTATTGAAGAGTTAAAATCAGAAATTGAAAAGGCAAATGCCCAATTAGGATTGCAACAAGTGGTGAGCGATGAATCGGTTGACTTGCATAAGCCCTTTGTAGATGAGTGGGTTTTAGTTGCACCATCTGGCAAAGCGATGCGCAGAGAGCCAGATTTAATTGACGTATGGTTTGATTCCGGTGCTATGCCATATGCGCAATGGCACTATCCATTTGAGAATAAAGATAAAGTAGAGCAACATAATGCCTTTCCTGCAGATTTCATTGCTGAAGGGGTAGATCAAACGCGTGGATGGTTTTATACCCTTCATGCGCTTTCTGTAATGCTTT
Organism: Bacteroidota bacterium; assembly: GCA_030831005.1. Classification (GTDB taxonomy): domain Bacteria; phylum Bacteroidota; class Bacteroidia; order Chitinophagales; family Chitinophagaceae; genus CAIWHF01. The sequence goes on along the minus strand of JAURLW010000105.1, from coordinate 2,133 downwards.
TTGATTCGGTAGCATACAAAACAGTTGTGTCTAATGGATTAGTGCTAGATAAGTCTGGTAATAAGATGAGTAAGCGCTTGGGTAATGTTGTAGATCCATTCAAGACTATTGAAAAATACAGTGCCGATGCTACAAGATGGTATTTAATTACCAATGCCGCTCCATGGGATAGCTTAAAATTTGATGAAGATGGCATTCAGGAAGTTCAACGTAAGTTCTTTGGTACCTTGTATAATACCTATCAATTTTTTGCTTTGTATGCAAATGTTGATGGATTTAGCTTTAAAGAGCAGCATATCCCGGTGACAGAGCGACCAGAATTAGACCGATGGATTTTATCTGCATTACAATCATTAATTAAGCAAGTGACAGAGAGTTTAGATAATTATGAACCTACACAGGCGGGTAGAGCTATAGAAACATTCTTAGATGAACAATTGAGTAACTGGTATGTGCGTTTATGCAGAAGACGATTCTGGAAGGGTGAATATGAACAAGATAAGATTTCGGCTTACCAAACTTTATATGAATGTTTGGAAACGCTGAGCTTGTTGATTGCTCCAATTTCTCCGTTTTTCGCAGATTGGTTATATAATAATTTAAATAAAGTAACCAACAGAATTGATCAAACTTCTGTTCATTTAGCTAACTATCCATCAGCCAATTTGTCCATTATTGATTCGGATTTGGAAGAACGTATGTTGATGGCTCAGGATATTTCTTCGCTCGTTTTATCTATTCGTAAGAAGATTTCCATTAAAGTAAGACAGCCTTTAAAGAAAATATTAATTCCAATTTTAAACGATGCTATGAAGCAACAATTGGAATTAGTGGCGCCTATTATAATCAACGAAGTAAATATTAAAGAAGTTGAGTATTTATTTGATAGTGAAGGGTTTATTAAAAAGAAACTAAAGCCAAACTTTAAATCATTAGGTGCTAAATTAGGTGCTCATATGAAAGCAGCAGCTAATTTAATCACCAATTTTACCCAAGATCAGATTTTAGAGCTTGAACGTGATCAATCAATTCAAATAACTATAAATAACGAATTGATTACTATCAACTTGCAAGATGTAGAAATCATTATTGATGATATTCCTGGATGGTCTATAGCAAGCAAAGGAAGCCTTACCGTTGCTTTAGATTTAACCCTTACTCCGGAGTTAGAAATGGAGGGTATGGCACGTGAGTTAGTTAATAGAATTCAGAAAATTAGAAAGGATAGTAACTTTGAATTAACTGACAGAATTAACGTTAAAATAAAGGCTGACGAAAAAATAAATGCTGCAATAAACCAATATAATGATTATATTTGCGCCGAAATTCTATCTGATGATATTGAGACTGTAACTGACTTACAAGAAGGAATTGCTATAGAGGTGAATGAAATTACGTACCATGTTTTAATTTCTAAAAACTAACTAATCAATGGCTAAACAAATTAAAAAGGCTGCTAAAAAAGTTGCAGTTAAAAAGAAATCTGTAAATGCTAAGGCAAGTAAAACTCCTGCAAAAAAGGTAGCTAAAAAAGTAGCTAAAAAAGTAGTTGTTAAAAAAGCTGCTAATAAAGTGGTTGCCAATAAGTCAAGCAAAAATTCTAAATCATCAGTTATAGCAAATAAGAAAAAAGCAAATCCATCTAAAAAGGTGGACGTTAAAAAAAATAACAAACCTGTGAGTAAAAAATCAAATGTAAAGGTTGCTTCAAAACCAGCAAAAAAAGCACCTGCAAAAATAGTTAAAAAAGCAGCTCCTAAAAAAGTAGCTAAGGCACCCGTAAAAGTGGTGAAGAAGGCAGCTCCTAAGAAAGCAGTTAAAGCGCCTGCTAAAAAAGTAGCTAAAGCACCTGCAAAAGCAGTTAAGAAAGTAACTCCTAAGAAAGTAGCAAAAGCACCTGCAAAAAAAGTAGCACCTAAAAAAGTAGCAAAAGCTCCTGTTAAGGCTGTAAAAAAAGCAGCTCCAAAAAAAGCAGCTCCAAAAAAAGCAGCTAAGGCACCCGTAAAAGTGGTTAAGAAGGCAGCTCCTAAGAAAGTAGTGAAAGCACCGGTAAAGGTTGTTAAAAAAGCAGCACCTAAAGCGGTAAAACCAGTTGCTAAACCGGTAGTTAAAGTTAAAGAAGCTGCAAAAGTT
>JAURLW010000104.1 GCA_030831005.1 Bacteroidota bacterium | reverse complement strand
GGCTCTTTGCTCATCCCATACCACCCATGCCCAAGCATGCGCTACGCCTTGCTCATCGACCACTTTATATAAGGCACCTATATGTAAGGCTATGCTTTGCGCTACTACTTTTGCCAAAGCACTTGCCGATCCTAAAATTGTAGTGTTTTTTTCTTGTAAGGTAGTTGCATAATGTTTCCAAAGTAATAAAGCATCTTGTGGTGCTTCTTGCAACAATAACTGTTTTTGACCCGCTTGTATATGACGCTTAGTAGATTCTTTGCAAGCAGCCAATAAACTAGCTTCCTCTTGCAATAAATCTACCACAAAAGTTTGTCGGGCTAATACCTGAAAACCATGGGCACGCAAACTAGCTGCTGGCAATTGAGATGGAAATAGACCGATATGAATTTTTGCAAAAGAAGGTAATTGTTCTAAAGCTTGCAACCATACCTGTTCTTCGAAGCGTGCTTTGTTGCTCTCTTTCAAATCGCTTGGATAAAAAATATGAATGCCAACATAAGGTGTCCAAATAGGATTAATAAAACAAGCAGTTTTTTTTAACACACTCGTATGATAGGGCAAAGCACCACTAAGGGCACTACCATTATACAACAATAAAACATCCCAATCGCTAGTGACTAAGTCTAACCAAAGAGGCTGCAGAAACAAGGGTATACTTGTGTCTCGAGAACAAATTTCTATATAGCGCTCTTTATTGCTTTGCATTACTTTTTATTTGAACTGAATAAGTTTTGTTACTTGCAAGGTACGAATATACAAACCCGGCAATAAAGTGCAGATAGCACACAATAAAATTGTAGCTGCATCGATACACACAATAGGCAAGAAGGCTAATTTCACAGGTACTTCGGCCATATAATAGGTAGCTTCATTTAATTTTAAAAATCCAAATTGTAATTGTGCTGCGCAAATGCCTAAGGCTAATAAGGTACCAATACCTACTCCCCAAGTAGCAATTTTAAATCCATGCCACAAATATATTTTTTGTATTTCCCAGAAGCGCATTCCTAAAGATTGTAATACACCAATTGTTTTGGATTGATCTACAATTAAAATTAAAACAGCAACACTTAAATTAATCATCGCTACTAAAATCATAATAATATAAATGATGCGCGCATTCATATCTTGCAAATGCAACCAATCAAAAATACTAGCATACAAATCACTTGTAGTAGTAGCTACTACTGGCGCCTGCAAATATTGTTGTTGCAGGCTATTAGCAATACTTGCTGCTTGTAGTGGATCAACTACGTGTACTTGATATCCAGAAATTTGTTCTGCATTCCATTGATTTACTTTTTGTAATAAACTCAACTGACAAAAAGCAAAATGCTTATCTAATTCTTCCATGCCCGTATGATACAAACCCACTACTTTTAGTTTGCGAATTTTGGGAACATTACTTTCTTTTTGCAAAAAATAAACAAATAAATCGGAGCCTTTTTGTAAGCGTAATCGATTAGCCGTAGTGGTAGATAATACAATGGCATTAGCCGAAGTACTATCTATTTTACTAAGCGCTTCGCCGCTGTATTGCATTGTTGTAGGCCAATGAAAAGAGGCGTCTACACCTTTCAATTGTATGCCTTCCATTAACTGATTGGCATGCAAAATTGCTGGTCGTAATATATAGGGAAAATACGCATCTACATTTTTGTTTTCATGCAAAGCAAGTTCTATTCGAGCATCTTTATAAATAGCATCAGCTACTAAATTAGCTTGCGGTTTTAAACCAAAATCTGCAATCGTAAAATCGCCCCAAAACTGTGTTACTTTTTCTTTTACAGTATGTTTAAATCCATTGATAAAAGAGAAGGCAATAATCATCACCGCCACACTTAATGCTGTAGCAATAATACCTATTCTAACAATAGAAGCTGTGTACGCATTGCGCTGTTGGAAACCCTGTTTTTTTGCTATGTAAAAGGGTACATTCATGCCTTAGTTTTGTTTTACATTGGCTAATTGTCCGCATGCAGCATCAATATCTTTTCCTCTACTTCTGCGCAATCGTGCATTCACGCGTTGTGCGGACAATTGCTGCATAAAGCTTGCTACTACTGCATCATCGGGTTTTTGAAAACGTGCTTGCTCTATGGTATTGTACTCAATAATATTTACTAAATCGGCAGGAATTTTTCTAAACACTTTCACTAATTGATTAGCATCTTCTGTGCTATCATTAATGTTTTTAAATAAAATATACTCGAGTGTAATTTCATTTTTTGTTTTCTGATAAAAATAATTCAAGGCTTCTATCAAGGATTCTAAATCATTCGTTTCGTTGATTGGCATGATCTGATTACGTTGCGCATCAGTAGGTGCGTGTAAGGATAAGGCTAATTTAAATTTCACTTGATCATCGCCTAATTGCTTAATCATTTTTGCAACACCGGCAGTAGATACTGTAATGCGTTTAGGACTCATACCTAAAGCTTCAGGATCAGAAATTTTATCGATAGCTTTTAATACATGTTTATAATTCAGCAACGGTTCGCCCATACCCATAAACACAATATTGGTGAGCTTCTTATTGAAATGTTCTTCGCATAAACCATTGATAAGTGTTACTTGATCTACAATTTCATCAAACTCAATATTTCTTTTGCGTTCCATAAAACCTGTTGCACAAAACTTGCAACTTAAAGAGCAACCTACTTGTGAAGAAACACATGCAGTCAATCTCTTTTCAGTAGGAATTAATACCCCTTCTACAAAATGCCCATCGTGCAATTGGAAACGACATTTAATGGTACCGTCGCTGCTAAATTGCGAATGATGAATTTTTACTTTTGGTATCGTATAGCTTTCGGATAATTTAGTTCGTAAGTCTTTAGACAAATTACTCATAGCATCAAAAGATGCGGCATGTTTTTGCCACAACCATTGGTATACTTGCTTAGCACGAAATGCAGGTTCGCCCCATTCTTTAAAAAGTTGCGTTAAAGCATCGAGTGATAATTGTCGGATATTGATCATAGCGCAAAGGTACAAAATTTTTAAGGGGCTAAAGGCTAGCTCTACATAAATTGATGGATAAAATAAAATGAAGCAGCTTTGCGTTAATGCATAAATAATTCGTTTTAATACAATTTACTACTTAATTTAGCATTCGTAAAAAAGCAAGCCTTGAAACTATCCGTTATCATTGTCAACTACAAAGTGAAGCACTTCTTAGAAGTATGCTTAGATAGTGTATTTAAAGCTTGTAAAGGGTTAAGTGCAGAAGTTATTGTGGTCGACAATTGGTCGCAAGATGATAGTATACCGTATTTAAAATCGCGTTTCCCTCAAGTGCATTTTATTGCCAATACGGTAAACCTTGGTTTTGGCAAAGCCAATAACCAAGCGGTGCGCATTGCACAAGGTGAGTATATTTTATTTTTAAATCCGGATACCATTGTTGCTGAAGACACCTTTGAAAAATGCATAGCGTATTTAGATGCGCATCAAAGTGTGGGTGCATTAGGACCGCGACTTATTGATGGCAAAGGAAGCTTTGCACCAGATGCCAAAAAATCATTTCCTACCCTAAGTGTTGCTATTTTTAAAACCTTAGGATTACATAAATTATTTCCTAAAAACGCTTATCTCAATCGCTATTATGCAGCGCATATCAACGAGTGGGAAACCGCACAAGTAGAAGCCCTCTCCGGCTGTTGCATGTTTGTAAGAGCATCTATACTACCTAGTATTGGAGGCGCTTTCGACGAATCGTTCTTTATGTATTGCGAAGATGTAGATTTAAATTATCGCATCAATAAAGGTGGTTATTTGAATATGTATTTTCCGGAAGCAACGGTTTTACATTTTAAAGGAGAGAGCACCAAAAAACTCAGCTATCAGTATGTAAAAGTATTTAATGATGCGCTGATTACTTTTGTAAAAAAACATTATAGTGCAGCCAATGCTGGTTTGTTTATTGGCTTTATAAAATTCGGTATTGCCCTTCGTGGTGCAATTGGATTTGCAACCAATTGGTTGAAAAAATACAAATTAGCCCTCGTTGATTTTATTGTTTTATTTTGTACACTTTCTTTGCTCACTAGTTTTTGGGTAGAGCATATTAAAAATATCAATAAGGTTTCGAGCACATTTATCAACTATACTTATCCGGCTTACTTACTCATTTGGATGGGCGCTTTATATTTTAACGGTGTCTATAACAAATTATATAAACCCCTCCGTGTGGTGCGCGCCATGTTTGTTGGCAGTATTCTATGCTTGGCCTATTATGGTTTGCTCCCAGCCGATTTGAGATATTCGAGAGCTTTAATTTTACTGAGTGGCATGACCGGCGGTTTGCTCTTACTTGCTGCGCATGAATTGGTGCATCGTTTGGGCATAGTGCCCCTTACTTATGCAGGCAGTATCTCTGCCAAAGCCGTGGTATTTAGCAATCATGATGATTATATAGCTATACAACAAAAATGGAAAGGCTTGGCTTGGGCTCCTCAACTATGTGGTCATGTGCAAGACGATCCCTATACTTTAGCTACGCCTAGTAGTCAATTCAAACAATTAGTACAAGCTACGAGCAGCAATGAAGTGGTCTTTGTAAGTGAGGCCTTGACATATGCACAACTATTTGAATGGATGCGCGTATTAGGACCAAAATACAATTATAAAATACATATCTCAAATAGTAATTATTTTATTGGCAGCAATCAAAGTGAGCTAGCTGGCGATTCCTTACAGTTAGATCCTGTCTATGCACTTGCCGATCCGGATCAGCAAAGAAATAAGCGCTTAATAGATATTGCAATCAGCCTGCTTATCTTGGCTAGCCTACCTGTATTAGCGCTTTTAAAATATACTTTAGATAAAAAAGCAGCAGCCTGCTTATCGGTTTTAAAAGGAAAAGCTACTTGGGTGGGGTATTGTAGCACTGCTTTTCCAGATGCGCAATTGCCCCGCCTGGCGCCAAGCATTATGGCAGCCTACCGTTACCAAACAGATTTTGTACCTAATGAAAGCTTGGCACAGCAGTTCAATAAAGACTATGCGCTGCATTATCATGCCTGGACCGACATTAAACTGGTAATACATAATCTGAGATTTATTTAAAAAAATAGCCTAAAATATTTGCTATAAAAAAATCCTTGCCTATCTTTGCAGACCTAATGCTGAAATAAGCAATTAGATTCCTCCTTAGCTCAGTTGGTTAGAGCACATGACTGTTAATCATGGGGTCTCAGGTTCAAGTCCTGAAGGGGGAGCAAGAAAAGCCTCACAGAAATGTGGGGCTTTTTTAGTTATAATGATTAGTATGTTTTGTGTATATATAATTTATTCAAGTAAGCTAAACCGATTTTATATTGGAACTACAGATAATTTTGAAATTAGGCTAAAGCAACACAATTCAGCAGCATATCCTAATTCATTTACATGTAATGGGATTCCTTGGACTCAATATCTATTGATTGAAAATTTAGCTTCTAATCAAGCATACGCAATTGAGCTACATATTAAAAAAATGAAATCGAAAAAGTATATTGAAAACCTGCTGATTTACCCTGAAATTATTCAAAGATTGCTTCAGCGGTATTCCTTTTAATGTATTATCTTCTGTTCAACCCCGATAGCTATCGGGGCTGAAGGGGGAGCCACAATGATAAAAAGGTTATACATTTACGGTATAACCTTTTTTATTTGAACTCCTAACATCTGTTATTTATAACATCATCCTTGAACTGAAGCAGCTGTTTCTTCATTTCTCTTATCTCCTTCATCTTTTGTTCTAAAGAAATCAATTTGTCATCAAGAATTTC
>JAURLW010000014.1 GCA_030831005.1 Bacteroidota bacterium | reverse complement strand
TTTCTTCCAGCTCGACCACTTACTTGCTCCATTAATTGAAAGGCTCTTTCATTAACTCTAAAATCGGGCCAGGTAAGTAAATTGTCTGCATTTAAAATACCTACCAATGAAACATTAGCAAAATCTAAACCTTTCACGACCATTTGTGTGCCAATCAAAATATCTATAGCCCGCGACTCCATTTTTTTAAATAAATCGGAAAAATTATTTTTTCCTTTCATGCTATCGGTATCCATACGGGCAATTGCTGCCGTTGGAAAGAGTTGCTTAATATCTTCTTCTATACGCTCTGTACCAAAGCTTTTGCTGATAATATGATCGCTACCGCAAGCCGGACATTGATGCATTACTTTCGATTTCATACCACAGTAATGACAATGCATTTTATCTGTTATCTTATGATAGGTAAGCGATACAGAACAGTATTTACATTTAGGCACCCAGCCACAAGTAGTACATACTTGAAAAGGAGCGTATCCTCTTTTATTTTGAAAAAGAATGACTTGTTTTTTATTAGCTAGTGCTTCAGCTATTTTGTTTATAAGCACTGGAGCTATTAATGGATTACTAGCACTTGTTTTTTGAGTGATGCGCGCATCAACAATTTCTATATTTGGCAAAGCCAATCCTTGATAGCGCTCTTTTAGTTGAACATAACCGTATTTTTTTTGATGGGCATTATACAAGCTTTCCATGCTTGGTGTGGCCGACCCTAAAATGACTTTTGCTTTATGTAGATGCGCTAGATATATGGCAGCATCTCTTCCATGAAAACGTGGTGCAGGTTCCTGTTGCTTATACGATCCATCATGCTCTTCATCTACAATAATCAAACCTAATTGTTGAAAAGGAAGCCATACTGCTGAGCGTGGACCAACAACCAATTTGTAGGCTTGACTACTTACTTTATTCCAAATTTCTATTCGTTCGTTATTTGAAAATTTTGAATGGTATACGCCTAATTCCTCTCCAAAATAATGATAGAGTCGAGCAACTAATTGGGTACTCAATGCTATTTCAGGTACTAAGAGTAAAACTTGTTTGCCTTCTTGAATTATTTTTTTTATTTGCTCTATGTAGAGTAGCGTTTTACCGCTTCCCGTTACGCCCTCTATTAATACTACATCATGTTGCTGCAGCTCTTTTTCTAATTCCTGCTGTCCAATATGTTGTGCATCGCTTAAGTTAATACTTGCAAGCCCATCAGGATTTTTTATATAGGCTAGTCGGTCTACCTTTATCTCATCGGTATAAAAAAATCCTTTATCAATAAGTGCGTTTAACTGTGCATTAGTAGTTTGTGTACTAGCCAGCAGGTTTTTAACCGTAACAACTGCTTCTTTTTTATATAATTGATAAAAAGCCATTACGATTTGCTCTTGTTTAGGCGCTTTTTTGCAAGCATCTAAAATGCTATGCAGGCCTTGTTCTGTATCAAATTCAGGATTAATTTTTACAATACGTTCTGTCTTTGGCTTATAGGTCTCTTCTAATTTCTCAATAATGCGAATTGCATTATGATGCATTAGCTCTTGAAGCGTAAGTGCAATTTTTTTAGGTGTAATTAATTGTTTGATGGTGCTAAGGCTAAGCTTACCTTTCAATTCTAACGCCTCTAAAACTATATAGGCATCATCACTCCATGCAATTGATGCATCTAATTCTTGTAATTCAAAAATGACTTCTCCGGAGAGTTTTAAATGGGTGGGTAGAGCTACCTGCATAACTTCACCCGGATTGGCAATATAGTATTGGCATATCCATGACCAAAACGCTAATTGTAATTCACTTATAATAGGAATACTGTCTATAACAGATCGAATTGGTTTTACTTGGTAAGTGGTAGGTTGGTTGTTGTGAACAGCAACTACCAATCCAGCATATAATTTATTTCTACCTAATACTACTTCTACACGCATACCGGGCAATACACTTCCCTGCCATTCTAGCGGAATGCCATAAGTTAGGGTTTGCGGTAGGTTGAGTGGCACCACCACCTCTACAAATCTATTTTCTGTATCGGATGAAGTGGCAAATAAATTAGTATTCATTTCTATCTGCAAGATACTAGATAGCTTTAATACTTTTAGGCAATTTTTTATAAGGGTAGATTTCTTATTTCTTCCTTTTCAATACGTACCTTTGACAACTAATAATTTTTGAATGGCAAAGGCTACAGAAAAAAAATGTTCGTTTTGCGAACGTGCTGAAAGTGAAGTTAATATCCTATTTACAGGTGCTAAAGGAATGATTTGTGATGCTTGCATAGAAAATGCACATGTTTTATTGCAAGATGCAAGTGTGTCGAGCAAAGCAGCAACAACTTCGCCGGCTGCTATGTCCTTACATAAGCCAAAAGAAATAAAAGCTTTTCTGGATCAATATGTTATTGGTCAAGAAGATGCTAAGAAAACTATGGCAGTAGCTATTTACAACCATTATAAGCGTCTTAATCAAGAAGATGATGAGGTAGAAATAGATAAGTCAAATATCATAATGGTAGGCGAAACGGGTACCGGTAAAACCCTTTTAGCTAAAACCATAGCAAAATTATTGCAAGTGCCATTTGCCATCGCCGATGCTACTGTTTTTACAGAAGCGGGTTACGTAGGTGAAGATGTAGAGAGTATTTTATCGCGCTTACTTCAGGCTTGTAATTATGATGTTGCTTTAGCTGAAAAAGGAATTGTATATATCGATGAAATTGACAAAGTTGGTAGAAAAAGTGATAATCCATCGATTACCAGAGATGTGAGTGGCGAGGGCGTGCAACAAGCAATGCTAAAACTACTGGAAGGATCGGAAGTATTGGTGCCTCCTCAAGG
>JAURLW010000103.1 GCA_030831005.1 Bacteroidota bacterium | reverse complement strand
TGGACCAAACTGAGGTTGCTAACGTTCACTATCGTGAGTACATACATTGGATGACGCGTGCATATGTCAACGACTATCCTTTATTAGTAGCTCAAGCATTACCTGATACTGCATCTTGGAGAGAAGCGATGTCTTACAATGAACCATTAGTTAATTATTATTTCCGTCACAACTCTTACAGCTACTACCCGGTTGTTGGCGTAAATTGGAATCAAGCAAGAGAGTATTGCAAATGGAGAACAGACCGTGTAAATGAAAAAATATTAATTGAATTAGGTGCATTGAGAAAAAATCCTAATCAAACCAACGAAGACGTATTCACTACAGACACATACATCAATGGTCAATATCAAGGTACTGTTGGTAAAAACCCAAGAAAAGATTTAAATCCAAGTGGTGCAGGTACAAGAACGTATAATATGTCTGATGGCGTATTCGTTCCTGAATACAGATTGCCTACAGAAGCAGAGTGGGAATATGCAGCTTTAGGATTAATTGAAAATAATCCTGAACCACGCACTAAACGCCGTCGTGGTGAAGAAGTAATTACCAATCGTAAAGTATTCCCATGGGGCGATGCATATACTACACGTTCTGGATTTAGAAACCAGTACCAAGGTCAATTTTTAGGCAACTTCAAACGTGGCAAAGGTGATCAAATGGGTGTTGCAGGTGGTTTAAACGACAATGCTGATATCCCTGCTGACATCTATTCATACAAACCAAACGCTTATGGCCTATACAATATGGCTGGTAACGTTTCTGAGTGGGTTTTAGATACATATCGTCCAACATCTCCTCAAGATGTAAATGATTTCAGACCATTCCGTGGTAATAGCTATGATACGTATAAGCGTATTGCTGAAGATAATAGCTTAGAAGATAAAGATAGCTTAGGTCATTTATCAACTCGTCCTTTAGATATTAGCGAATTAAGTATTGCTGAAAGAAATTCTTACAGAAATACAGATTTACGAAACTTTAAAGATGGCGATACTATTTCTCAATACACGTATGATTATGGTAAAACAACTTTAGTTAATGATGATGCAAGAGTTTACAAAGGTGCATCATGGGCTGATAGAGCTTATTGGTTATCGCCTGGCACACGTCGTTATGCACAAGCAAATCATGCAAGTCCTAAAATTGGTTTCCGTTGCGTTCAAGACAAATTAGGTCCTCCAGTAGCTAACGCTTCAAGAGGTAACTACTTCGGTAAAAAAAATAAATAAACTTTAATAGCTTAACTAAAAAAAACCTCTTCGTTGAAGAGGTTTTTTTATTTTTACATAAAACTATTACTATGCAATTGCATTCCTTATATCAAGTCTATTTGAAACATCCAATGATATGTATAGACACCAGAAAAATTACACCGGGCTGTCTTTTTTTTGCATTAAAAGGACCTAATTTTAATGGCAATGCATTTACCAAAGAAGCATTAGAAAAAGGAGCACAATGGGTAATTATAGATGAGGAAGCCTATAAAGTAAGCGAACAATGTATATTAGTAGATGATGTATTAAGCTGCTTACAACAATTAGCTACTTACCATAGAAAACAATTAAATATTCCCTTCATTGCCATTACAGGATCTAATGGTAAGACAACTACCAAAGAACTCATTACATCCGTACTTAAAACAAGCTTTAAAACGGTTGCTACAGTTGGAAATTTAAATAATCATATTGGAGTACCCCTTACCATTCTTAGCATACCCTTAGATACTGAAATGGCCATCATAGAAATGGGTGCTAACCACCAAAGAGAAATTGCTTCTTACTGCGATATTGCACTACCTAATTATGGATTAATCAATAATTGTGGGAAAGCACATATTGAAGGATTTGGTGGCGAAGAGGGTGTTCGTAAAGGCAAAGGAGAATTATACGATTTCTTAATAGCACATGAAGGCACTATCTTTTTAAATAGCGATCTTGACTACCTGGCAGATATGAGTGCGGCTTCAAAACACAAAATCACTTACGGTTCTCAAAACGCCAATTACATAGCAAAACCCATCATGACGAATACGTTTATTGGCGCTGCAGTATTGAATAAAGATGCAGAAACCATTATTCATTCTAATTTAGTGGGTGCTTACAATTTTCCAAATATCCTTGCTGCCGTATGCATCGGCATGCATTTTGGAATTAAAATAGACACTATAAAAGAAGCTATAGAAAATTATCAACCCGATAATAGCAGATCTCAATTAACAAAGAAAGGAACGAATACGATCATATTGGACGCTTACAATGCCAATCCGAGTAGCATGAAAGTAGCCTTAGAGAACTTCGCTTCTATGCCCTACGAACATAAAATAGTTTGGCTTGGTGCAATGAAAGAAATGGGTAAAGATGCGCATAAAGAACATCAACAACTCATTGCGTTATTAAACGCACATCCATGGGAACAAGTAATTTTAGTTGGAAAAGAATTTGAAACAACCACACATCCGTATTTATGGTTTGAAAATACTGCAATGGCTGAAGATTACATAAAAAAGCAAGTAATAGAAAATAAGACAATCCTAATTAAAGGATCCAGAGCTAGTAAAATGGAATTATTATTCGAGGCTATCGCCTGATGCTAATGCAGAATCAATTTTATTGCTGATTTCTACTATTTGATTCAATGCTATTGGATTGTGATTAGGCTCTATAGCCGTATCTGCAGCATACATCAATAATACCATGGCTATAAAGTCTTGATCGTCTTTACCAGCATATGCATTACGCATTTCCATTACTTTTTCGTCAGCAACTTTTACTGCTTTACGAACAAGCTCTTCCTCGTTTGGGTTAATTTTAATACGGTAACTTCTACCTGATATCCATACATTAATGGTAATCATTTCTTCCATAATTAATCTGTTTTTACTTCTTTAGGAAGTGTGAGTAAACGCTTTTGAAAAAATAATAAAGTTAAAACGCCAATAGATATCGATGCATCTGCAATATTAAATACCGGTTCAAAAAAACGAATAGTGTAGGCGCCAATAAATGGAGTTGACGATGGCAAGGTCCATTCTATCAGAGGAAAATAAAGCATGTCTACTACTCTACCATAAAATAAATTAGCATAACCCTTTCCCCAAGGCACCCATTGTGCTAAACAAAAACTACTCTCTGAAAACAGCTTACCATAAAATATAGAATCGATTAAATTACCAAATGCTCCGGCCAAAATAAGGGCTGCACAAATCAACGTAGCATTTTTAAATCCTTTTTTGATCATTACGTTTAAATAATAAAAACCAAAACCAACAGCTACTAATCTAAATAGGGTTAGGACTAATTTTGCAATAGAGGCATCACCAAATTTCATACCAAAAGCCATGCCTTCATTTTCTATGAAATGTAACCTAAACCAAGAGCCCAATAGCGCTACTTCTTGTCCGTAATAGAAATGTGTTTTGATATAAATCTTCAAACACTGATCTACTAATAAAATAAAAATGATTAAAATAAGGAGCTTACTATATTTCACAAGTATTATGATTTTGGTAATTGATGAAGGTATTGTAAAAGCGTTTGTCCAACTGCTTTAAGGGTACTTTTACTAATACGGTTTAAATTATCTTGTTGGGTATGCCAATGCGAAGCAAATCCAGTCTTTTGTAAATGAATAATATCAATCGTAGGAATACCGGCAAGTGTATTTACAAAGAAATGATCATCGGTTATATTCCCTGCATCTTCATATACAAAATAAGAACTGTAGCCTGCATCTGCTGCCGCTTGCCATACCTTTGTTACTACACTTGAAGCATACTGCATAGAATAAGCTTCTTGTGGGAATCGCGCATTGCTAGCGCCAACCATATCTAATAAAATTCCTGCTTCCGCTTTGTAATGCTCCACATGCGGATGTTTTGCCCAATACTGAGTGCCTAATCCGTAAGAATCCTCACCCCACTCTGTTTTCCCATAGTCTTCTGCATCAACTAACAAGATATCTACTCCATAATCACTTGGTAATGGATGCTCCTTCAATGCTTTTGCTAAGGCTAATAATACACCAACTCCACTGGCTCCATCATCTGCAGCTAATATGGGTGTTTCTTGATTTACGGGATCTTCATCCGACCATTTCCTAGAGTCCCAATGTGCTAATAACAATATACGCTTACTTGCTTTTGGGCGAATGGCTCCAATGATATTAATACAGGGTAAAGACGATCCATCTCCAGCTTTTACACTAACCGACTGCGTAAATATCGTATCTACAAAAGAACCCAATGTTTTTTGGAGATAGTCTGCGCATTTTTTTTGCCCTTCACTTCCTGGATAGCGCGGACCAATCAACACTTGTTGCTCTATAAATGAGTAAGCCAACTGCTCATCGAAAGGAGGTGCTGTAGCAACAGGTGTATTAGCTAGCGTAGCATCCGTCTGCTTTTCAGCAACATCTGAATTACAAGAAATAAGAATGGAGCTAATAATAATGGAGAACAACTTGTTGATATGCCTATTCATAACTTTTTATTTAACACTCTTTTCAATAACTTGATAAACTTCTTTTGTTGCAGCTGCATCATGAACAAAGGCAACAATCTTACAATTAGATGGATTCCATTTTGCTGGCAAAGTATATAAAATAGTTTTTTCAAAAACTAAACCAGCCACTTTAGTCGTTAAAGAATCTAAAACAGAAGCCCCTCCAACGGGTGTAATCACATCTCTTAATACATGCTTAAACGTGTAGGAAGAATCTATATAAGTAGGATACTCTTGTGCATCTACTAAATTATTTTCATAAATAGCCAAGCTTATATTATGTTTTGTTGAAAGTGCACTTGTATACTTTAAGGTCGTTTTAATAATAGCTTCACGGGAAGCATCGTCATAGCTTACAGATAATTGCATATTAATTGGAGTAGCTACCGCTAATCTCGCTTGTACATTACTCGACCATAGGGTACGAGCAGTTAAAATTGCACCACCAAACATTTTTCTATCTACTGCAGCAATTGGTAAAAACTGAATGCCGCCCAACAAAGTTGACAACTCTGTAGCATCTGCTATTCTAAAATCTGCCTTAGTTAAGTCTTTTAATGGCTCTGTCTGAGCTTGACCAAAAGGATAATAGCCTATTGCAATAACTCTTGAAGGATTAGCATTTTGAATAGTAGCTACAATATTATGACCATCTGGACAATTAGGGCACTTAACGCCTGTGAATTCTTCTATCAATACATTCTTTAATTGGGCATTCTCCACTGGTGCCATATAAAACGTATCCTTTGCTTGCACTTTACTAAAATCAATAGCCGGACCAATTTCTTTGGTACATGCACTAAATAAAACAATAACACTTAAAGGAATAAAAAAAGCGAATTTCATTGACGTAAACATTTATACGAAGTTAATAAATTCTAATAGCTTTAAAACAATTTATACTCAAAAAGCGAGGAATGCAGTCTGTAAATTGAAAAAGGGTTAACTTTACGCTTTAAATAACCAAAATTAGCATGGAAGAAAGTAAACGCCAGAAGCAGGTTGCACGATTAGTGCATGATGAGATGAATGAAATATTTCAAAAAGAAGGCCTTACCATGTTTGAAGGAGGCATGGTCTCTATTGCCAAAGTTATCGTTACCCCCGATTTGTTAGAAGCGCGCTTTTATTTGAGCTTATTTCAAGTACCTGATACCGCTAAATTTTTGCAAGTTATTAAAGAACAAAAAAGCGTAATTCGTCACGCCCTTGGCATTAAAGTTAAAAATCAATTACGAAGAGTACCTGATCTTCAATTTTTCCTAGATGATACTCTAGATTACGTTTTCAAAATGGAAGCTATATTTAAACAAATTGAAGAAGAAAAAATAGCACGCGAAGCAGCTAAAAAAAAGGAAGGCTAAATGAGCAAATGGAGCTTATACGGACTAATAGCAAAACGTTATCTATTTAGTTTGCGAAAGCAAACAGCTGTTAGTATTTTATCCAAGATAAGCATGGGAGCACTGGTAGTGAGCACTGCTGCTATGATTCTACTCTTTTCTGTTTTTAACGGTTTTGAATCCCTTGTAAAAAACCTTTACGCTACCTTCTATCCCGATATTAAGATTACTGCCGCACAAGGTAAATTCTTTTCCTATTCGCCTCAACTGCTTCAGCAAATTCAACAAACAAAAGGCATTCAATTCATCAGTACCTGCATAGAAGACAATGCTTTAGTGAGCAATGGTGAAACACAAATTATTGCAAGCGTAAAAGGTATTGATTCGCAATTTTTTAAGGTCAATAATTTTAATAAAGAGTATATCATAGCAGGTAACAATCAATTGAATTCAAATTCCAATAATGCACTCTATCCATCCGCTATAATTGGTAATGGCATTGCCAATAAATTAGGCATAGATGTACTCAATAATTTTTCAAGCTTAGAATTGATTTATCCTAATGCAAAAAACGACTTGCTTCAAGTGCAAGATGCTAATGCCTTTCAGCGACAATATGTAAAACCCGATGGGGCATTTAGCATACAAGACGAATTTGATAATGCCTATGTATTAGTTCCTCTTACTACTGCACAAACCCTAATGAACCAAGAGGAACAAATCAGTAGTTTAGAAATCAAAATTAGTAACGATGTAGACGCTGCTGCTATTAAAAAAACATTACAGCAACAATTAGGCAATACCTATACCATTGCCACTCGATACGAGCAAAACAAAACGCTGTACGGCATTATGCAAAGTGAGAAATGGATTGTTTTTGCATTGCTTACGCTAATCTTAGTCATCGCTTCTTTTAATCTTACCGGCGCCCTTTCTATGTTGGTTTTAGAAAAACAAAAAGACTTATCCATGCTTCGCAGCATGGGACTTAAGGGCATAGAAATTCAAACTATTATTTTGCTTGAAGGACTACTCTGGTCTTTTGTAGGTTGTAGTTTGGGTTTATTATTAGGCGGACTAATAGCTTGGGGACAACAACAATTTGGTTGGGTGAAATTGGAAGGCTCTTTCATTATCCAATCTTATCCGGTGCAATTTGTAATGAGCGATGTAGCACTCATCTTCGTTACCGTATTGTCCGTAGGCGCCATCGCTTCATTGATACCTGCTATTAAAAGCAGCAAACAGACAGCGCCTAACCAATTAAAATCTTAATTACATTCTCGACGGCACTTCAATTCCTAATAAGGACATACCTCTTTTGAGCGTATGCGCAGTTTGTATAATGAGGTATAATCTAAATTGTTTTTGCGCTTCTGTATCGGCATGTGCAATGCTATGCGCATCGTAAAAAGTATTAAATGCTTGCGCCAATTGGAAACAATAATTAGCTACCAAAGATGGATTATATTCATTTGCAGCTGCAGTAAGAAGGCCATCATATTGCTCTAATAATAACACCACTTGTTTTTCTGCTTTAGCTAAAGTAGCTAATGATAACACAGCTTCTTTATTGAGTTGAGGTGCATCATATGCAACACACTCTTTACGAAGGATAGAGCAAATGCGTGCATGTGCATATTGAATAAAAGTAGCCGTATAGCCATGTAAATCAATTGACTCTTTAGGGTCGAAAATCATTTTCTTTTTAGGATCTACGCGCAACAAATAAAATTTCAATGCACCTAAACCAATTTGTTTGTATAACGTAGCCAATTCATCTTCTGTAAATCCACTTGTCTTACCAGCTTCCTCAGTTTGCTTTTGTGCTAGCGCAATCATTTCATCAATCATATCATCTGCATCAACTACCGTTCCCTCTCTACTTTTCATTCTACCACTTGGTAATTCAACCATTCCATAGGATAAGTGGAAAATACCATCTGCACAAGGTTCTCCCAATTTAGATAAGATTAATTTAAGCACTTGCATATGATAGTTTTGCTCATCTGCAATGACATAAATAGATTGATTTAACTGATGTTCATCGTATTTTAACTTAGCCGTACCAATATCTTGTGTAATATACACAGCAGTACCATCTCCTCTTAATAACAATTTTTGATCAAGACCATCATTACTCAAATCTATCCAAACCGAGTTATCTTCTTTTTTGAATAATACTCCTTTTTTCAAACCCTCCTCTATGATGGCCTTACCTAGCAAATAGGTATTGCTTTCGTAATAATATTGATCGAAACTAATACCTAAGCGTTCATAAGTAGCTTTAAATCCTTCGTAAACCCAATCGTTCATTTGTTTCCACAAAGCACGAGTATCTGCATCGTCCTGTTCCCATTTCAAAAGTAATGCTTGAGCTTCTAATAAAATGGGTGCTTGCTTTTCTGCTAGGGCTTCTTCCATTCCCGAAGCCTTCAATTGCGCTACTTCTTCTTTATATATATCATTAAACTTCACATAATAATCGCCCACTAAGTGATCTCCTTTAATACCTGTACTGGCTGGCGTAGCTTGATTGGCATAACGCATCCAAGCAATCATAGATTTACAAATATGAATACCGCGATCATTAATTAAATTAGCTTTTACCACTTCATGCCCTTGCGTTTTAAGAATTGAAGCCATAGCAGCTCCTAAAAAATTATTTCTTAAGTGGCCAAAATGAAGCGGCTTATTGGTATTAGGAGAAGAGTACTCTATCATTACGCGCTTATTACTAGTTACCGCAGTAGGCGCTTGTAAAAAACTACTTTGTAAATAGTGAATAAGATAGCGATCTTGAATACTCATATTTAAGAAGCCGCTAACAAGTTGATAGCGTGCAATAAAATCAGGAAATTGAGCTTGTAGTGTTGATCCTAATTGGGTGCCTATTTCGTCTGGTTTACATTTCAACAATTTTACGAATGGGAATAGCACTACGGTATATTCACCTTCAAACTCCGCTTTAGTTTCGTTAACCGTAATTTGATCAAGCGAAAAGGAATGCTCAGGATAAGACGCTGTCAATACTTCTAATACACACTTTTTTAATGTAACAACCAATTGGCTCATGGCAATGAATTTATGCAAAAATACAATTAATAAATGTATTATCTCAGTAGCCCTTTAAATCAGATAAATACCTGTATAAATTTGAAGGAGAAGCTACATAATTACCTATCTTTGAAGCGAAAATTTATTATCATGCGTTTTACTTTAAATCGTTTATTTGTTCTCCTCTGCGTTATGCAATTAGTAAGTTCTTGTTCAAAGGATTTTAAAATTGATGCTCCCTACAAAGACATCACCATTGTATATGGTTTACTCAATATTAGCGATACTGCCCATTATGTTAGAATTCATAAAGCTTTTTTAGATGAAACTAAAAGTGCCTTAGTAATGGCTACGCAAACCGATTCTATTTATTACAAAAACTTGTCGGTAACGGTTTATGAATTAAAAAAACCGAATCCGAATACAGGGATCCGTCCAGTAGATTCTATTAATAAAACCTATGTACTGCAACGTGTAGATTTGAGCCTAGAGGGCTATCCTAAAGAACCTGGTACATTTAGTCAATTACCGAATATCGCATACAAATTTAAAACTGCACTTAGCGATGGATTTGACTATATGTTACGCATTAATTCTAACGGCAAAATCATTACCGGCGTGACGCCAATCATTGCTAAAGACAGCACAAAATTTACTGTTAATGAAATTGATTTTGACCCTAGTTATTTAATTCGCTTCAGAGATGTCAATCAATTTGCACGTTACGAATTAGGTATTGGTTCTCCTAATTTTGCAAAATTCTATAATGGCATTATTCGTTTTCATTGGGTAGATAAAAATATAACCAATGGCACCACTACAGAACATTACAAAGATTGGGTTTTCAATGACAACTGTGTAATTTCTTCCATTAATACCAGAGAGAATATCGTCATGGGCACTTATAAAACCTCTTTTTATA